>NZ_VBVZ01000761.1 GCF_005863185.1 Pseudomonas edaphica | reverse complement strand
TGATCGTAGTATGTGTTCGCATACCGCTCGCCCCCATCACACAAGATCGCCACGATCGACCCCGACTCCCCCGCCGCTTTCATCTGCAGCGCCGCGACCAAAGCGCCGATCAGGTTAGTCCCGCTGGAACCACCCACCCGCCGCCCCAACCGCTCGGCCAGGTAATGCATGGCTGCCAATGACAGCGCATCCGGCACCTTGACCATCGCATCAATCACCTGGGGTAAAAACGACGCCTCGACCCGTGGCCGGCCGATCCCTTCGATGCGTGAACCGCACTCCAGACGCAAACTGGCATCGCCCGTCTGGTAGTAGTCAAAAAACACCGAACGCTCGGCATCGGCACACAGCACGCGGGTGCAATGCTGGCGATAACGCACGTAGCGGCCCAGGGTCGCCGTGGTGCCACCGGTGCCGGGGCTGGAAATCAACCAGCTCGGCTCCGGGTAATGCTCAAAACGCATCTGCTGGAAAATCGACTCAGCGATGTTGTTGTTTGCCCGCCAGTCCGTCGCGCGCTCGGCGTAGGTGAACTGGTCCATGAAGTGACCGCCACTTTCCTTCGCCAAACGTTCGGACTCGGCGTAGATCTGCGTCGGATCCTTTACCAGATGGCTCTTGCCACCATAGAAGGCAATCTGGTCGATCTTCGCCTGGGACGTGGTGGCCGGCATCACCGCGATAAACGGCAGGTCAAGCAAACGCGCAAAGTACGCCTCCGACACCGCAGTAGACCCACTGGACGCTTCGATCACCGGCGCACCCGGCTTGAGCCAGCCATTACACAGCGCATAAAGGAACAGCGAACGCGCCAGCCGATGCTTGAGGCTGCCAGTGGGGTGGCTGGACTCGTCCTTGAAGTACAACTCGATACCCGGCAGCCCCGGCAACGGAAGAGGGATGAGGTGCGTGTCGGCGCTGCGCTGGAAGTCCGCTTCGATGACACGGATGGCTTCGCGAGCCCAGGTACGGTGGTCGTTCATTAGGTGAGTCTCTAAGGGTTTCAGTCCCGATTTTAGGGGCTTTCCTACACGCCACACAGATACAGTGACGACTCAATTAGACACACAATTGCTAAGCTTTGACGCAAGACCAATCCTGACCCTCTCTTATAACAAATAAGAATATAACTTTTGTTTTAACAACTAACAGTACGGGTTAGGGTACCCACCTATTGAACCTTATTGGAGAGCATCCCTTGCCTCTGCGTAGCACTTTCACCCGTTTCTTCCAGCTGGAGGCCGCCAGCGGTCTGTTATTGATCGCCGCTGCCGCTTTGGCGCTGATCATCAATAACTCACCACTATCCCACCTCTACGGCGCCTTCCTCGATACGCCGGTGGTGGCGCAGGTTGGCGCGCTGAAAATCGCCAAGCCAGCGCTGCTGTGGATCAACGATGGCCTGATGGCGCTGTTCTTCCTCCTGATCGGCCTGGAGGTCAAACGCGAGTTGCTCGACGGCCACCTGTCCAAGCCATCGCAAGTGGTACTGCCGGGGGCGGCCGCGATTGGCGGCATGGTGGTGCCGGCTTTGATCTATTGGGCACTGAACAAGGACAACCCCGCCGCACTCGCCGGCTGGGCAATCCCGATGGCCACCGATATCGCTTTTGCACTCGGCGTCCTGGCCCTGCTCGGCAAGCGTGTACCGGTGTCACTGAAGCTGTTCCTGATGACCCTGGCCATCATTGATGACCTGGGCGCTATCATCGTCATCGCGGTGTTCTACTCCGCCGAACTGTCGAATGCAGCCTTGGCGGGCGCGGCCACGTGCCTGGTCGCCTTGATCGCGATGAACCGCCTGGGCGTGGTCAAGCTCGGCCCGTATATGATCATCGGCCTGATCCTGTGGGTCTGCGTGCTTAAGAGTGGCGTGCACGCCACCCTGGCCGGGGTAACCTTGGCGTTCTGCATTCCACTGCGCACCAAAAATGCCGAACCCTCGCCACTGCTGACTCTGGAGCACGCCCTGCACCCTTGGGTGGCCTACGCTATCCTGCCGTTGTTCGCCTTCGCCAACGCTGGCGTGTCGCTGACCGGGGTTACCCTGGACAGCTTCACTCACCACGTGCCCATGGGCATCGCTGCCGGCCTGCTGATCGGCAAGACCATCGGCGTGTTCGGCCTCACTTGGCTGGCCATCAAGACCGGAATCGCCACCCTGCCCAGCGGCGCCAATTGGGGCCAAGTGCTGGGAGTGGCCATCTTGTGCGGCATCGGCTTCACCATGAGCCTGTTTGTCGGCTCCCTGGCGTTTGTGCCGGGCGCCAGTGAGTTCGCGGGTGAGGATCGAATGGGCATCCTCACCGGGTCGATCCTGGCAGCCTGTATTGGCTACGCGGTCACAGCGCTGGCGAGTCGCAAGAAAGCCTGAACACTCTGAACGCCCCACAAAAAACCCCAACCGGTTACCCGGTTGGGGTTTTTCTTTTGGCGAAGATGACACTTTCGCGTAACGCCTAAAGACTTTGTCTCGGCCGCCGACTAAGGATTGTGGCGATCCGCCTGCCCCGTCTGGGGCACCCGCCTGACACAGCTCTTCAACGCGTTCCCAGCCCGAGCGAAAACCCATGTTCCTGAGAAATATAAGAATCGCAGCCAGAGCCTTCATCGGCTTCGCTGCTATTGCGTCGCTGAGTGTGTTTC
>NZ_VBVZ01000760.1 GCF_005863185.1 Pseudomonas edaphica | reverse complement strand
CATTTTGATGTGTGAACACAGTCAAATGTGGGAGCTGGCTTGCCTGCGATAGCGGTCTACCTGACTGTCATGCAATCCACTTGCGATCCCCAGTAAAACTGATCGTCAGCCAGCGCGCCGCATCCGGCGTACCCAACCCTGTGGATATCTCCTCGCGCAGCCCATCAAGCGTCGCCACGTTATCTACCGGGTAATTGGCCGGCAACACCACATGAATCTCGATAAACCGCGCCCGCCCGTGCTTTTGCACGTAAGACACGTAATCATCAAAACCGTGCCTGGCCTGGGCGGCATCCATCACTTCGCGCACTTTGTCATCCAAGTGGTCCGGGGCAATGCCCAGCACCTCACGCAACGCCGGGCGCAGGATCTTGAACGCCGGCGCCAGCATGCTCAGGGCCAGCAGAATCAGGATCAATGGGTCGACATACACCGCCCACTCGCCATAGCCCTGGGACTTGAGCAACAGCGCAGCGAGGAAGCTGATCAGCAAGCCCACCGACAGCATCGCGTCCACCAGCCAACTGATGTTGTCGAACTGGATCAGTGAAGATTTGAGCTTGCGATTGCGATAGCGCACGTAGAAGAAGTAGGCAAACTCGACCACGGTAAACACTGCCGCGTAGACGATCACCAGTCCCAACTCAATCTCACGCCCGCCATTGATGATGCCGAACACACCGTTGAGAAACGCGTAGATCGCGATCAACAACAGGAAGCTGCCTTCGATCAGCAGCACCATCGGTTCCAGGTGCCAGTAGCCGAACTGGAAACGCTCGTTGCTTTTCTTGGTGATCAGCTTGGCCGTGATCAGCATCAACACCTTGATGGCGGTGGCGATCAGCGAGAAAAAGCCGTCGAATAGAATGGACTGGGCGCCAGATATCACACCCGTGACAATCCCGGCGATCGCGACCGCGAACATCAGAATCGTCGATTGTTTGAGCAGTGCCTGCTCACCTCGGTTACTCACATTTCCTCCCGTCAAAACCTTTAAACCGCACAGTGCGGAGGGGTTTTCAGGCGTGGAGTGTACCTTATGTCCTGTTTTGGCCGATTTGACGCCATCGCAGGCAAGCCAGCTCCCACATTCGGCCGCATTCTCATGCAGGAACTCGGTCAAGTGTGGGAGCTGGCTTGCCTGCGAAGGACGCAACGCGGTCTTAAGCCTTACTTGGCCCCACGCTCAATCGCAAACCCAGCCCAGGTCTGGCTCACCGGCATCAGCTCCAACCGGTTGATGTTCACGTGCGCCGGGGTATTCATCACCCAGAAGATCGTGTCGGCAATGTCCTGCGGCTGGATCGGCTCGGCACCGGCATAGGTCGCGTCATAACGCGCCTGGTCACCGCCAAAGCGCACCAGCGAGAACTCGCTCTCACACAGGCCTGGCTCGATGTTGGTCACGCGCACGCCAGTGCCTTGCAGGTCGCAACGCAGGTTCAGCGAGAACTGCTTCACGAACGCCTTGGAACCGCCATACACGTGGCTGCCCGGGTACGGGTAGTTACCGGCGATGGACCCCAGGTTGATGATGCCGGCGCCACGGCCGTGGGCGATCAGGCGCGGCAACAGCAGGTTGGTGGTGGTCAGCAGGCCTTTGATGTTGGTGTCGACCATGGTTTCCCAATCGTCGAGGCTGCACTTGGGCGCAGGGTCGGTGCCCACGGCCAGGCCGGCGTTGTTGATCAGCCCGCGCAACTTGGCGAACGACGGCGGCAGGTTGGCGATGGCCTCCTCCATACCCTTGCGGTCACGCACGTCCACCACCAGGCCATGCACTTCGGTCTGCTTGGAAAGCTCTTCGACCAAGGCATTCAAACGGTCAGCACGACGGCCGGTAAGCACCAGTTTCCAGCCAGCGTCGGCAAAACGACGGGCGCAAGCTTCGCCAAAACCAGAGGTGGCGCCAGTAATAAACAGCGTGTCGGACATGGTGTTCTCCTTGCGGGCATCGGAAAAAAAACAGCCAGCAGAATGCCCTTACGCCGCGATTGCAGCAACCGCTAAGCGCATAACTTCATACACGGCTGGTTGTTTTTTGATCACTTCAGGCAAAGCCTTATAGAACGCGGCGTGCAGCCATATGCACGCAGGTTATCCACAACTGCGCCCACAGTCTTTGGGGGCAAGTGTAAAAAGCGCCAAGCCGCTCTATACAAGGCTTGCAGGCGATTTCAGAAAGTTTTTTGCTTGACCTTGGCCAAGGCGTATGTAGCCCAATGGCAAGAGGGAAAATCCGAACGATGGCTCCAGGCCAGTCATTCCGGCCTCTGCGGCCGTCTTTCCAGAGTTTAGTCACAGACTTATCCACAGGCTGTTCCGACATAAATCAGTCATATACCTGTGTCTTTAAACAGGTTGACAAAGCCCTCGGCAGGCCAGCAAAAACCGGCTGATCAATAAACAACCACCACGCTGCAAGCCACGGTTTTGAAGGCTTGCAGCCAGCTACTCCCACGTTACCCACAGCCGGTTCCACAGCGGATGGGGACAAGTCAAAACTGTGACAAAACAGGGATTTGCGGCGGCTATATGTCGCGCTTTGGAGGGTCTCTGGATTTGTTTTCCACAATTTGGCGGGAGCACTGAAAACACCCCAAAAATACCTGTGGGAACCGTTTCATGTGGGAGCTGGCTTGCCTGCGATGCAAGCACCT
>NZ_VBVZ01000075.1 GCF_005863185.1 Pseudomonas edaphica | reverse complement strand
GGGCTGCGCAGCAGCCCCAATAAGGGCAGCGCATTGATTCAGGCAATACGCGGTTATTTTTTTGGGGGCCGCTGCGCGCCCCAGCGGGAGCAAGCTCCCTCGCCACAGGGGGTTTACGTTACTTTGCTTGCAGACCCACGGCGCTACGCGGCATGCCGACAAACCCCGGCAACGCCTCGATGCGAGCAAGCCAGGCACGCACTTGAGGGTAGTCGGCCAACGACACATTGCCTTCCGGCGCGTGGGCCACGTAGGTGTAGAACGCCACATCGGCGATGCTCGGCTGCTCACCAACCAAAAAGCGGCTTTGGCTCAGTTGTTCGTCCACCAGCTTGAGCAGCGCATGGGAACGGCTGATGGCCGCGACTGTATCGACTTCGGCACCAAACACCACCGCCAACCGCGCAGCAGCGGGCCCGGCGTGCAGTTGGCCGGCAGCCGCCGACAACCAGCGCTGCACGCGAGCCTGGCCGACAGGGTCGCTCGGCAGCCACTGGCCGTTGCCATATTGGTTGGCGAGGTACACCAGAATCGCGTTGGAGTCGGCCAACACCGTGCCGTTATCGTCAATCACCGGCACCAGGCCAAAGCGGTTGAGGTGGGCGATAAAGTCCGGCGCTTTTTGCGCGCCTTGCTTGAGGTCGACCAGGATAAATTCACTGGGCAAGCCCAGCAACGACAACATCAGCTCGACCCGGTGTGAGTGGCCGGACAAGGGGAAACCATAAAGCTTGATCGCAGGCTGGGACATGAGAGGCTCCAAAAGTGGGGGTGTTGACGCCACACATACTCCACCGCTGCCCTGATCGATGGAATCACCAGACTTTACAATCGAGCATTTCACTCGATGAAACAATCACTCGCCAAACAATTCCACGATCAGGTTGAACAAGGTGGTCTTCACCGCATTGTCCAACTCGGTCCAGGCCAACCCCGTGGTGGCCTGAAACCCACCCAGTTGCAAAGGCCGCGACACGCAATTGACTGGCAACGCCCGCGCCGCCTGCTGCGGCAACACGCCGATGCCCAACCCGGCGGAGACCAGCGCGAGCATGGTGGTGAACTCACCCAGTTCGCTGGCGATGTCCAAGGGCATGCCGACGGCCTGGATAAACTCATCGTAGAACCCCGGCGCGTAACGCCTGGCGAGGATATACACCGGCCACGTGAGCAGGTCGGCAGGCTGGATGGACTCCAGGGCCGCCAAAGGGTGGTCCATCGGCAGCGCCACGCAGAAACTCTCACGCAAGACCGCACGGGTCTGCACGCCGGGGTGGGCGGCCGGCAAGCGCATCAGGCCGAAATCCAGTTGGCCATTCTTTAACGCGGCGGCTTGGTCGGGGCCGGGCATGTCCTTGAGTTCCAGTTCGATACGCGGGTAACGCTGATGCACCGCGCGGATCAGTTGCGGCAGCAATTGCGGCAATACCGAGGACACAAACCCCAGGCGCACCCGGCCGATTTCACCGCGGTGGGATGCCCGCGCCGCCTCTGCCGCCCGAGCGGCCTGGTGCAAGGTGGCCTGGGCCTCAGGCAAGAACGCCCGCCCCGCTTCGGTGAGTGTGACCGAGTGGCGGTTACGATCCAGCAGGCGCACGCCCAAGCCGCTTTCCAGCACCTTGATCTGCATGCTCAGCGCCGGCTGCACGATCGACAACTGCGCCGCTGCCCGACCGAAATGCAGCTCCTGGGCGAGCACCACAAAGGCGCGCAAGTGCTTTAACTCCATTAAATTCTCTCAGCTATCAGAAACGGTTATCACAAACGGTGATCACCCGATCACAAATGAAAATTGGACGCTGCCCAGCGCCTGGGGTGAAGTAAGCCCAATTCATACACGATATGACGGGGCGTGGCCTATAACAATCCGAACACGGACCCCACGTATCTGCTGCGGGTCGCGCTGATCACGATTATCGGATAGATATTGTTGATCACCCACCTCAAGGTCCATCCCTTTGTCGCCCTGGAGTTCATCATGCTGCTGTCGTTGGTAGTGTGAAGCGTTAGGAGAGGTAGCCATGCAAAGCGTTCTAGACAACTTCCGCCTTGATGGCCGGCTGGCGCTGGTCACCGGCTCCAGTGCCGGTATCGGCCTGGCGATTGCCCGCGGCCTGGCCCAGGCCGGGGCGCAGGTGGTGCTCAACGGGCGCAACCGCAGCACCTTGCGCGATGCGGCGGCGCTGCTGGCGGCCGAAGGGTTGACGGTGCACACCCAGGCGTTTGACGTGACCGACAGCACGGCGATCCAGGCCGCCGTGGCGGACATCGAAGCGCGCCTCGGCCCGCTGGAGATCCTGGTGAACAACGCCGGCATGCAACGGCGTGGGCCGCTGGAGGACTACAGCGAACAACACTGGCGCGAGTTGATCAGCACCAATCTGGACAGCGCCTTTCTGGTTGGCCAGGCCGTGGCGCGGGCGATGATCCCGCGCAAGCGTGGGCGCATCATCAATATCTGCTCGGTGCAAAGTGAGCTGGGCCGCCCCGGCATCGCGCCGTATGCGGCCAGCAAAGGCGCGCTGAAAATGCTCACCAAGGGCATGGCCATCGATTGGGGCCCGCATGGGTTGACGGTCAATGGCATCGGCCCCGGTTATTTCAAGACGGAACTGAATGCCAACCTGGTGGCCAACCCCGAGTTCAGCGACTGGCTGGTGCAA
Source organism: Pseudomonas edaphica (assembly GCF_005863185.1). Lineage (GTDB taxonomy): Bacteria > Pseudomonadota > Gammaproteobacteria > Pseudomonadales > Pseudomonadaceae > Aquipseudomonas > Aquipseudomonas edaphica. The sequence continues at coordinate 13,472 of NZ_VBVZ01000075.1, read as the reverse complement.
CGCACGCCGAGTCGTCGTTGGGGCGACGTGGCCGAACTGGCCGGTGCCGCCGTGTTCCTTGCCAGTGACGCTGCCAGCTTCGTCAACGGCCATATTCTGTACGTCGACGGTGGTATCACCGCTTCGCTGTAATCCGGAGAATTGTATGCACGCTATCGTCTGTCACGCCTCCAAAGACCTGCGGGTCGACCCCCAGGACGAACCGCAATCCCTGGCCCCCGATCAACTGCGCGTGCGCATTGCGCGTGGCGGCATCTGCGGTTCGGACCTGCATTACTACCAGCACGGCGGCTTCGGCACCGTGCGCCTGCGCGAGCCGATGGTGCTCGGCCACGAAGTGTCAGCGGTGATTGATGCCGTGGGTGCGGACGCCGGGCTGTTCAAGGTCGGCCAGCGCATCAGCGTATCGCCCTCGCGCCCGTGCGGCGGTTGCCGCTACTGCCATCAAGGCCTGCCGAATCACTGCCTGAATATGCGTTTCTACGGCAGTGCGATGCCGTTTCCGCATATTCAGGGCGCGTTTCGCCAGAGCCTGGTGATCGAGACGCATCAGGCACATCGGCTGGCCGACCACGTGAGCCTGGCCGAAGGTGCGCTGGCCGAGCCGCTGTCGGTGGGCCTGCACGCGATTCAACGCGCCGGCGCGGTGTTCGGCAAACGCGTGCTGGTGACCGGCTGCGGCCCGATCGGCAACCTGTTGATTGGCAGTTTGCGGGCTGCCGGGGCGGGTGAAATCGTCGCCGTGGACCTGTCTGCCAGCGCCCTCGCCTGCGCCGAAAAAATGGGCGCCACGCGCACCCACAACATTGCCGACGGCGCGGAGGCACTCAAGCGCTACACCGCCGAAAAGGGCTATTTCGAGGTAATGTTCGAAGTCTCCGGAAGCGCCCAGGCCTTGCGCAATGGCCTGGAATGCATCGCGCCACGGGGTGTGCTGGTGACGGTCGGACTCGGCGGCGATGTGTCGTTGCCATTGAACCTGCTGGTGAGCCGCGAGATCGACTTGCGCGGCACCTTCCGCTTTCACAGCGAGTTTGCCCAGGCGGTGGATTTGCTCAATCGCGGGATCATTGATGTGAAGCCGGTGATCTCCCACACGGTGCCGTTTGAACAGGCGGTGCAGGCGTTTGAACTGGCGGCGGACAAGACCCAGGCGATGAAAGTGGTGCTGGATTTTGGTGTGGCTGACTGAGCTTGATTCACCGTTGTGGCGGCCTTCTGGCAGGCCGGGGCCCGGTCAAATGTGGGAGCTGGCTTGCCTGCGATTGCATCACCTACGTGTACCTGATGTACCGAGGTGTCCGTATCGCAGGCAAGCCAGCTCCCACAGAAAAGCGCCATGTGGGTTGAGCAGCGGGCATCAGGTGACGGAACGGCCAGACCAGCACCTGAGGTTCAAGCGCGCTCTTCAAGCCGATCGCGCAAAAACCGATGGCTGTTGGAAAACAACCGACGGTAGGTGAGCAGCACCGCACCTACCGTGCCCAAGGCCGAGGAGGCGGCGATCAGAAACATGATCACGATCTGGTAACGCACCGCGTCCACCGGGCTTTCGCCGGCCAGTACCTGGCCAGTCATCATGCCGGGCAGGCTGACGATGCCGACCACGGTCATCTGGTTCAGCGTCGGGATCATCCCGGCGCGCACGGCCTGGCGGATCGCCTCCTGGGCGGCTTCCCAGCGTGAACCGCCAAGTGCCAGGATCATCTCGATGGAATTGCGCCCCGAGGTCAGTTCCTGGGTCATGCGCTCAATGCCCAAGGACACACCGGTGAGGGTATTGCCGAGGATCATGCCGAGGATCGGAATCGCATACTGCGGCTCGTACCACGGATGGATACGGATCACCGCAAACAACCCCACCGCCGTGACCAGCCACGAACTGCCCCACACCGACAGAATGCTGTCGACCCGTTGCCCACGGTAAGTGCGGCGCCCACGCCCCGCTGCGGATAACCCGGCGATCAAGGTCATCGCACACATCAGCGGCAGCACCACATACCAGTAGGCAAACTCGAACACCCAACCCAGCAGGTAACCGATGGCCAGCAATTGCACCACGGTACGCACGGCCGCCCACAGCAATTGGCGGCCCAGGCCCAGACGCAGCAACAGCGACAGCGCGCCGTTAATGAGGATCAGCGAGGCGGCGATGCCCATGTCCAATGCCGTGAGGTTTTGATAGTTCATGGCTGGGCGGTTCCGCTCAGGACACCGGCACTCATGTGCAGGTGAATGGCGCTCATGCGCCGGGCCTGGTCGAGGTCGTGGGATACCCAGATATAGGCGCGGGCATTGTCGGCGGCATACCAGGCGCTGATCAGTGCCTCGACATCGCGCGAGGACGTGGGGTCGAGGGCGGCCGTCGGTTCATCCAGCAACAGCACTTCGGGGTTCAGTTGCAAGGTGCGGATCAGTGACACCACCTGGGATTCACCACCGGACAGGTCGCCGGCGTTTTTGCCCAGGAAGTCCGGGCTTTTACCGGCATGTTCCAGCAGTTTGGTCACCGCTTGCAGGTCGAAGCTGCGCGTGCGCAGGGTCTTGAGGCTGAACGGGAAACGCAGGTTGTCCTCCACCGTGCCCTCCAGCAGCGCCGGGCGTTGCGACAGGTAGCTGATGTGGCTGCGATAGTGGGGAATCTGCGCATTTGCGATCGGCTGGTTGTTCCACAGGATCTGCCCCGACGTGGGCGCATCCAGCAACGCCAGCGCGCGCAGGAACACGCTTTTACCGGAGCCGGAGGAGCCGGTGATGGACACACGGTCGGCGCGTTTCAGGCTGAAATCCGTGGGTTGCAGCAACGCCACTTGGCGCCGCTCGTCCCTGCGCGTGAGGGCGCGGGTTTCGATCAATACGGTGTCGGTCATCAACTCGTACTCGGCTTAACGGCTTGCAATCGACTACTCCACTGCCTATATTTCGTGCCTGGCGCACTCCACGCCACCTTCCGCGGAAAGGGCTGCGCCCAGGATCCTGACTGAATATCACATTTCTACGACTCCCAACCTGAAAGCGGAAAAGGTTTGTGCAAGGAGATCGTATGTCGCAACGCCTCTTATCCTCGACTACCGACGGCCGCCTCAACCTTGAGCAACAGCGCAAGCGCGCCAAGGAACTGTTGCCACGCCTGAAAACCCTCGATCCGCACGCCACCTTGTCCCAGGCCCAATGGCAGGTCGCCAGGCAGCTGGGTTTCAGCAGTTGGCCCAAACTCAAGGCGCATGTCGACGCCATCGACTTCGCCGCCCGCCACCCGGACTTTGCTGCCAGCGATGAAGCCCGCACCACCCACTGGCGCTGTGGCAGTGACATTGCCCACAGCCTGCAACTGGCCGGGTTCAAGGGGCAGTTCCGCATGCTCACCGATCCGTTATGCATGGGGCCGGTGCGCGACCTGCCCAGTGAAGATTTCCGCGCGATGCGCAGTGCCTTTATCAGCCAGGCCTTTGCCCTGGACGCTGCTGAAGTAACCCACCGCGTCAATGATGAATACGACCACCTGCAAGCCCTGGCCAGCGCCGCTCACAGCGTGCTGTGGTGCGAAGCGGACGCCTATGATCAGCTGTTTCTGGTCCGCGCGCTGGCCGGTCTTGAGCGCGCGCCGAAAAAGCTCGAGCTGATCGAAGTCGACCGTATTCCGGGTGTCGAACGCTTTATCGGCATCGGCCAGCTGGCGCCCGATGTATTGGCGTGGTTGTGGCCCCAACGACGCTTGATCGATGACGCAGCGGTGCAACTGGCCCGACAGGCCTGGGCGGCTTACTGCGACAGCTCGCCGGTCAAGCTTGCGCAACTGGCTCACGGCAACCACCCGGCCCTGCCCTTTCTAGCCAACGCGTTGTTGCGCCAGTTGCAGGAGTTGCCCGGTATTGAGGATGGCCTGTCACTGACTGAACGCTTGTCGCTGCGCTACATCGCCGAGGCCGGGCCGGTGCCGTTCGGCCGGGTGTTCGCCGAACTGATGGCCAAGCGTGAGCCGCTGCCGTTCCTGGGCGACATGATGTTCCACGCGCTGTTGCGGCCATTGATCGACGGCCCGACCCCCTTGCTGGTCGAAACCGCGACCGAACGCGACTGGCCGCGCCGCGAACTGGCATTGACGCCACTGGCGCACCAAGTGCTGGGCGGCGAGGCTTATTGGTTGGACCACGCCGGGCATGAGCGCTGGGTCGGTGGTGTGTGCCTCAAGCCTGGCCAACCGCATTGGGCACTGGCCCACGACAGCCTGCCGGTGTGGCGCACCTGAGGCCGGCTCAGCGCTTGGGCGATAAACCGACGGCGCACGCCATCACTGCCGGGTCGCCCAGGTAAACGCTACGCGCAGCCGTCGAGGGTGCAGCGACCCGGCTGTCGACCGCGCGCAACATCGGTCGCTCAACCGTCGGCAGACTATGCAGGGGGTCGACAATCTCCATGCAGCGGCGCAGGGAGTTGAAATCCGGCGACTGCGACAGCGACAGGTGCAAGGTCTGGCTCACCGACACCGACACCACCGAGCTCTGTGCGCATTGCCCGTCGTAGATCAGCGTATGGCGAATCAATGGGTTGTCATGGCAGTACTTCAACAGGTTGACCTGCCGCGAACGCACCAGCGCCGTATTGATGATCAACAGGTCGAATGCCACGCAACCGGAGCGCGTCAACGCCTGCAATTCGTCGAACGAACTCAAGGGGGCGATGCGGTGGTAGCCCAGCTGGTTGAGCATTTTCTCCAGCTTGATCCGCTGCAGCAGGTCTGCATCGGCAATCAGAAGGCGTAAGGCTTTATTGGACATAGGGTAAACCTGACAGTTGGGCATCAGCGTCGATCATTCAACGTCGAACACGGTAACTGTCGGGGCTCGAACATGCCTTTAAGGCGATTCTGAAACGGGCACTGCACGCTTTTAAGAATCGCCTCAAAGCCCTCGCACTCACCCGCCCCTACCATGGCTGCGTTCCCACACGTTGCCATGGAATTTTTGTGTTCATGTTTTTACTCAGAATGATGCTGCTGGCCGGCGGGCTGCTGGTGCTCGCGCCACCGCCAGCCAGCGCGGCGCTGAAGATCGAAGGCACACGCCTGATTTATTACGGCCAGGACAAGGCCGCCGGCATCAGCGTGGTCAACCCGGCCTCACAGCAAGTGGTGGTGCAAACCTGGATCACCAGCGAGGACGAATCAGCCGACAGCCCCGTGCCGTTTGCTGCCACCGAGCCGTTGGTGCAATTGGGCGCCGGCGAGCATCACATGCTGCGCATCTTGTATGCCGGTGAAGGCCTGCCCGCCGATCGCGAATCGCTGTTCTGGCTCAATATCATGGAGATTCCGCTCAAATCCGCCGACCCCAACAGCGTGCAGTTTGCGATACGCCAACGGCTCAAGCTGTTCTATCGGCCACCGGCGCTCAAGGGTGGCTCGGCCGAGGCGCTGCAGCAGCTGGTGTGGAGCAGCGATGGGCACAGTGTCAGCGTTTACAACCCCAGTGCGTTTCACCTGTCACTGGTGAACCTGCAAACCGACAGCCTGGCACTCAGTGATTATCTGTTGCTCAAGCCCCACGCGCGCAAAACCCTCAGTGCGTCCAGCCCTGTGCCCAAAGGCACCACCCTCCATTTCACCGAAATCACCGATATCGGTTTGCAAGCCCGTCATAGCACGGCGCTCAACTGATAGATCGCGGGGTACTTGCACCAATGTCACTGATCAAACGTTTATTGCCGATGCTGGTATGGGCCTGCGCGGTGCTGCCCGCCACCAGCTATGCGCTGGCCTGCCGTGAAGACGGCACCGGCTCGATTATCACCCAGGAGGCGCTGGGCACCGCGCTGGCGGTTGCCGCCGATGCGCCCAACGGCACGATTATCTGGGAGTCCGGGCCGCGCTCTACCAATGTGATCTGCGCGGACGACTACAAAGTTGGCCGCGAGGAAGTGTACTTCTACGTCAACCCGGCCAGCGTGAGTATCGGCACCGGGATCCGCGTGGGCATTCGTTATAACAACCAGCCGATTACGCAAAGCACCGGCAAGGTCGGCACCGGATTTTTCTCCGACCGAGGCTGCACCTCCAACTGCATCGGCTGGGACAAGGCACGCTTTACCCTCAACTTCAGCGTGTTCATCGAGAAGTTCGACCCCACACCTCCCAGCGGCCAGGCCAGCACCCTGACCTCCTACCGCGTGTTCCAGCTGGACGGCGTGCGCGGGCTCAACTCGCGGCCCAACAGTAACTTCAACTATGTGGTCACGGGCATGAACAACATCCGTTTCGTGCCCTGCAGCCCCGAACTGACCATCAGCCCCAGCGTGATCAACTTCCCCACGCCGTCGCGCAAGGCGTCAATCGGTGAAGTCGCCAGCAGCGCGAATTTCAGCTTGAACCTGCGCAAGGGCTGCGATACGCCGTATACCGTCAGCGCCAGTTTCGCCACCACGCCGGGTGGTGGCAGCGTGATCAATGGCTTGCTGGTGCCGGACAACAACAGCTCGGTGGGCATCGCTTTGTCACGCGCCGAAAGCCAGCAGCAGTTGCCCTTCAACAACTGGTTCACCCTGCAAGAGCTGATGGGGATGGGCCAGAGCCACGATGAGTTTCGCGCCGACCTCAAGTGGCGCACCTTGCCGATCCCTGGCGCGTTCGACGCCGCCGTGGTGGTGGATATGTATTACAAGTAAGCACTTGATCAAGCAGGCCATTTTTAAGGATCGTCTTATGCCAGGCACGAAGGCGCACGCTTAAAGTCTGCCGATGCGATTGAAAAGTTATCTGCTCCAGATCAACCCCGTCCTCTCCCGACCCGAAGCAGCCAGAAGGCTGCTTCGTATTTTTGCGAGCGTGCTGCTCGTGGGCATCCTGAGCGGGGTCTATACCTTTCTGCTGTCGACCTTCAACAACGACATCTCCCAGCGCCGCGGCTACATGAGCAGCGCCATCGCCGAAGCCCATACTTTTTTCACCAACCGCGAGGCGCTGCTGCAAAGCCTGAGCCTGTCGGCGGTGCGCAAACAGTCCAGGCTCTACCCCTCCTCCGAGGAAGAACAACACCTGGAACTGGGCAACACACCCGGCAACCAGTGGAGCATCTGGCTGACCGCACGCATGCGCGACTACCTCAAGGCCAAGCAGCTCAACCTGCTGTATGTGAACGCCGGCCCCAGCCCACAGGTGACGCGGCTGTACGACGCCACCGCGCAGGTACTGCCGATTTCCAAGTGCATGCTCAACCGCCTCAAGGCCCTGCAGCACAGCGACCCGGCCACACTTAACGAGTTGTGGCTGAGCGACAACACCGAAGGCCATTCGCACCTCTACATTTTCATCCGCCTCGACGAGCGCGACCCTGAGTCCGGCTGGCTCGGCCTTGAGATGGAAAGTCGTGAAGTGTCTTCAACCCTCAGCGACCAGAGTGCCGGTGAGTTCATGATGCTCAACTCCCAGGGCATGCTGGTATTTACCAACAGCACCGACACGCAGCTCAAACAGCAACACCTGCGGCCCGGCGAGGAAAGCTTTTTTGGCTTTGTCGGCAACGGTTTGCTGCCCGACCACCTGGTGATCCGCAAACACTTGAAGTCCTCGGAATGGCAACTGATGTATTCCATCGACCTGCGCGCGGTGGTCACCGGCCTGTGGAAACAGCTGCTCGGTTCGCTGCTGTTCTGCCTGATGAGCCTCACGCTGATCTGGCTGGTGATGCGCCGCGTCGACCAGCGTTTCATTATTCCGTCGATCCATCGCATCCAGGCGTTGATCGAAAGCGAAGCCTTTGGCCGCGATGTGATCCAGATCGCGCCCGTGGCCCTTTGCGTGCTGCGCCGCACCGACGGCCAGGTGGTGCTGGAAAACACCCTGGCCCAGCAATGGTTGGGCAACGGCCCGGAGCGCGAGGCACTGCGGGCCGGCTGGATCGAGCAAGCCTTCGCCCAAGGCCCGTGCGAACGCAGTGATTACTTTGAAACCATCGACGGCCGCCACCTGTACCTGAGCAGTGCCCCCACCCGCTATAAAGGCGAAGACGTGCTGTTTTGCGCGTTCAGCGATATCAGTGCGCGCAAGCAAGTCGAAGCGGCGCTGGAAGAAGCACGCCACTCGGCGGACGCTGCCAACGCCGCCAAGACCCTGTTCCTGGCAACCATGAGCCATGAAATCCGCACGCCGCTGTATGGCGTGCTCGGCACCCTCGAATTGCTGGCGCGCACGCAACTGGATGCCCAGCAAAGGGACTACCTGCACGCCATCGAAGGCTCGTCGTCGACCTTGTTGCAGTTGATCTGCGATGTGCTCGATGTGTCGAAGATCGAAGCCGGGCAGCTGGCGCTGGAAATGAGCGAGTTTTCACCGCTGGATCTGGTCCACGAAATCATTCAGGGCTATGCCGCAGCCGCCCAAGGCAAGGGCTTGCAGTTGTATGCCTGCTTCGACCCGAAGCTGCCCGAAAGGTTGATCGGCGACGTGACGCGCATTCGCCAGATTCTGAATAACCTGCTCAATAATGCGGTGAAGTTCACCGACTACGGCCGCGTGGTATTGCGGGTAAAGGTACTGGGCCGTGACGGTGAACGCTCCAGCCTGTTGTGGCAGGTCTCGGACACCGGCAAAGGCATCGCCCAGGAAGACCAGGCGATGATTTTCGAACCGTTCTACCAGAGTGAAGGCAACACCAATGTGGTCGCCGGCACCGGCCTGGGCCTGCCGATTTGTCAGCGCCTGACCGAATTGATGAACGGCAACATCCGCATGGTCAGCGAGCTGGGCCTGGGCAGCAGTTTCAGCCTGATCCTGCCGCTGGAAGAAGCGCCGACCACGCCGATGACCGCGCTGTTGGCCGAGACCATCTACGTGGCGTCGCCGATCCCGGAACTGGCCAACTCGGTCAGCGGCTGGCTGCGCCGCTGGGGCGCCAGGGCCCAGGCCGGCCTGCCGACGTTGCCGGACACGCATCTGCTGCTGCAAGTGCACCCCGGCAGCGTCGACCCATTGCTGGCGCCCGAATGGCCGGGGCCGGTGATTCACGTGAGCAGTAATGCCTGCACCGCCGTGGAAGCCGAGGCCGGCGCCTGGCACGTCAACCTCAACCACCTGGGTGCGATTCATCAGGCCGTGAGCCAGGCGCAAGGGCTGTGGGTGGCCCGTGCCGATGAGCAAACACGCCAGCGCGACCTGAACAAACTCAACCTGCACTTGCTGGTAGCCGAGGACAACATCATCAACCAGCTGATTTTGCGTGACCAACTCGAAGAACTCGGCTGCACCGTGGAGCTGGCGGCCGATGGTCAGGAAGCGTTGCAGCTGTACACCGCCGGTAGCTTCGACGTGGTGTTGACGGACGTGAACATGCCCCACATCAACGGCTATGAACTGGCACGCGAACTGCGCCGCCAAGGCTGCCCGTTGCCGATTATCGGGGCCACCGCCAACGCCATGCGCGGCGAGGCCGACCTGTGCCTGGCCGCCGGCATGAACCATTGCCTGGTCAAACCCTTTGCGTTGCGGGCTCTATTCAACTCCCTGGCGCCTTATGCACGGATCACCCATGAAGCCCCTTAGTATTTTGATTGTTGAGGACCATCCCCTGCAGCACATCTACCTGCAGCACTTGCTCAGTGAGTTGGGGGATTTCAGGCTGGAAACCGCCGAGGACGGCAAAGAAGCGCTGGAGCGTTTACGCCAGCGCGATTTCGACCTGGTACTGACCGACCTGCTGATGCCCGGCATGGACGGCGTGCAATTTATCCAGTGCCTGGCCAACTTGCGCAGCAAGCCGGCCCTGGCGATCATGAGCGCCGCCTCGCGGCGCATGCTGATGGCAGCCAGCCTGGTGGCGAAAAACCTCGATGTGGAAGTGATCGGGCTGATCTCCAAGCCCGTTAACGCCGAGGCCTTACGCAATCTGGTCGACCAACTGAGGAACACGGTGCGCAAGCCCTCCCCCGAACTGCCCGAGCACATGGACATCGACCGTCATACGCTGGTGCAGGCCATGAGCAGCGGCCAGTTGCAGGCCTGGTTCCAACCGAAAAAATCCCTCGCCAACGGGCGTATCGTCGCCGCCGAAGCCCTGGTGCGCTGGATGCACCCCGAGCAAGGCGTGATGCTGCCGGCCGCGTTCCTGCCGGCGATCAAGGCCTTCGAGCTGGAAGAACGGCTGTTGTGGCTGGTACTCAAACAGGCGATTCACGCCCAGGAGCAGTGGCGCCAACGCGGCTATGAAATCCCGGTGGCGATCAACCTGCCCACCCACCTGCTCAACAGCCATGACCTGGCGGACCGCCTGCTGGAGTTTGTGCTGCACCACGACGGCATTCCCGGAATGATCTGCTTCGAGTTGATGGAATGCTCGGTGCCACAGGACATCAGCAACTTCTACGCCGGGGCCTGCCGCTTGCGCATCAAAGGCTTCGGCTTGTCCCAGGATGATTTTGGCAAGGGCTACAGCTCATACCTCAACCTCGTCTCAACGCCGTTTACCGAACTGAAGATCGACCAGGCATTGGTGCAGGGCAGCCATGACAACGAAGGCATCGCCCAGGCGCTGGCGAGCATCATCGCGCTGGGCCGCAAGCTCGGCCTGACAGTGGTCGCCGAAGGTGTGGAAACGCCAGCGCAATTGGCGCTGCTGCGCAAAATCGACTGCAATCAGGTGCAGGGTTTCCTGATCTCCCACGCGGTGTCTTCGGACCAATTTCAGCAGCTACTGAACAATGATGGCCCCGCGACATCTCACTAGCTGGAGGCCCCGGATTATTTGCCCTTTATAAAGCGCAAGCTCCATCCAGTGCCGATTTGTCCTGCGCCTGCGGAAACCCCTGATGAAGCACAACAACGCGATACTCGAAGCCTTTACCCGCAGCTCCGTACGCTTGAACAAAGGCCTGATGGTGCTGATTGGAATCGCGTTGCTGCTGCTCCTCACCAACTACTGGTCATTGCAACGCGGGATCGAAACCCGTTATGGCGCAACGCGCTTTCATTTTGCGCGGCTAATGGAAAACCTCAGCGAGCAGCAAACCTATCTCAAGAGCTTGACGCACCCAGGCATCCAGGCCGAATTGCTGCGGGCAACCAGCGTGCAGGTCAGCCTCAAGAGCCGAATGGTCGAGAACCGCCGCACGTTATATGAAGGCCAGAAGTACTCGTTTTCGGTACCGTTCGACATCAAGTTCGATGAGCAGCAGGTCGGCGTAGCTGCCCGGCCACCGATTTTTGCCCTGGGCGCACACCTGACCAGCTACTACAGCGCCTTCTGGTCTTCGTCACCGTACGAGGCACCGCAAACTTTTCTGTTCAATCGCCAGACCCACTACACCATCACCATTCCCTCCGTGGGCTATCAGCGTCGCGAAAGCACTGAAGAGACCGGCAACCAGGTGGCGCTGGTCAATGCTGTGCAGCAAAGCCTTGCGCAGACGCCACAGGTACTAGAGCAGGATTGGGTGTACTGGAAAGCAGGGCCGGAGCCCGAGCACTTGCTGGCCTACATTGGCCTGTCACTCGACGGCCAGGGCCAGACGGTGATCGGCACCCTGCTCGACCTGTCGCAGGTCGACGATGTGCAGCGCGCGCTGGATCACTCCGCGTTTGATCGCTTCACCTTGTTTGCGCCCGACGGCACCCGTTTGGTAGGGCCAGCCACCGAGCCGTCGCTCAGCAATGGCGTGCACTTCACGGCACATGGCTTTGAATTCAAGATTACCCAGGCTGGCGACCGGCCCTGGAGCGCAGTCTATGGCCTGAACTACTCGCACTTCTTCCACTCGGCCTTATGGCCATTGAGCACCCTGGCGCTGCTGCTGGTCAGCCTGATAACCCTGGGCTGGGCCGGCAGCCGCTGGTACCGGCGCCAGGTGATCAGTCCGGCGCGCCTGGCCCACGAACGCATCGCCGAAAGCGTGGCGTTCAGCCGCGTGATCATCGACACCGCGCCCACCGGCTTGTGCGTGGTGCGGCGCAGCGACGGCAAGGTGCTGATCGAAAACCAGCGCGCCCAGCAGTGGCCGGGCACCGCACGTCTGGTGGCGGCCATGGCCGGTCAACACGACGGCGTCGAGAACGGCGAAAGCCACTTGGAGATCGAAGGCCGACACCTGCAAATCGGCTTCGTGTCGACCCGTTATCAGGCCGAGGACGTGCGCCTGTATGCCTTCAACGACATCACCCGGCACATCGAAGACGCCCAGGCGCTGGAAGAGGCACGTCACGCCGCCGATACCGCCAACGAGGCCAAGACGTTGTTCCTGGCGACCATGAGCCATGAGATCCGCACCCCGTTGTATGGCGTGCTTGGCACCCTGGAATTGCTCGGCCTGACCGATCTGGATCCGCATCAGAAGACTTACCTGCACACCATTCAACGTTCGTCCGCCACGCTGTTCCAGCTGATCAGCGATGTGCTGGATGTGTCGAAGATCGAGTCCGGGCAAATGGCAATAGAAGCCGTGGACTTCTGCCCGCTGGACATGCTCGAAGACACCTTGCATACCTACGCCGCTTTCGCCCAGCGCAAGGGTTTGCAGCTCTACAGCTGCATCGATCCGCGCTTACCGGACTGCCTGATGGGCGACCCGATGCGCATTCGCCAGATCCTCAATAACCTGGTGAGCAATGCGATCAAGTTCACCGACATCGGGCGCGTGGTGATTCGTGCCCGGGTGATGGCGCTGGACGCCGAGCATGTCGACCTGGAATGGCAAGTCACCGACTCCGGCGTCGGCATTCCCGAAGCGCAGCAGGCCAAGCTGTTCGACCTGTTTTACCAGGCGCCGGACACCGCCAGCGAAGGCGGCGCCGGGCTGGGACTGCCCATTTGCCGCTGGCTGGCGCAGATGATGGACGGTGAGATACGGGTGGTCAGCGAGCCGGGGCTGGGCAGCAGCTTTACCCTGAAAATGCGCCTGCCGCTGTGCTGCGGCACGCTGACCAACCTGCCGCTGATCGAACCCAGCCCGACGCCGGTGTACGTGCAGGCGCCGGTGCGCGAACTGGCGCAGTCGATGAGTGACTGGCTCAATCGGCTAGGCATCGCAGCGGCCTTGGCGGCGACCACCCAGGAAAAAGACAGCCGCCACGCGGTGCTGGTGGACCTGCTGCCCAGCGAGCCCGCCAAGCCATGGGGCGGCCAACGCGTGCTGTGCCTGCCGGGCGCACACAGCCCGCCGCTGCACACGGCGCAAGGCTGGGTGGTCGACCTGCACGATGTGCGCAGCATCGCCAGCACCGTGTCCCTGGCGCAGCACGGCAAGCATGAGCAACCCGCAGCGGCCCGGCCACAAAGCATCGGGCAGTTGGGGTTGCGCATCCTGGTGGCCGAGGACAACCCGGTCAACCAGGCGATCATCAAGGAACAGCTCGAAGCGCTCGGCTGTTCGGTGAGCCTGGCCGCCAACGGCGAGCAGGCGCTGCAACAGTGGCAACCCCAGGCGTTTGACCTGGTGCTGACCGACGTGAATATGCCGTTGATGAATGGCTATGAACTGGCCAGGACCTTGCG
>NZ_VBVZ01000759.1 GCF_005863185.1 Pseudomonas edaphica | reverse complement strand
CCCTGTGTTCCAGTCCAGGCACCGCACAACCTGTGGGAGCCAGGCTTGCCTGCGATGGCGGTGTATCAGGTGGCACATTTGCGGCTGGCCCACCGCTATCGCAGGCAAGCCAGCTCCCACATTTTTTTGCCCTGTGTTCCAGTCCAGGCACCGCACAACCTGTGGGAGCTAGGCTTGCCCGCGATGGCGGTGTATCAGGTGGCACATTTGCAGCTGGCCCACCGCTATCGCAGGCAAGCCAGCTCCCACATTTTTTGCCCTGTGTTCCAGTCCAGGCACCGCACAACCTGTGGGAGCCGGGCTTGCCCGCGATGGCGGTGTATCAGGTGGCACATTTGCAGCTGGCCCACCGCTATCGCAGGCAAGCCAGCTCCCACATTTTTTGCCCTGTGTTCCAGTCCAGGCACCGCACAACCTGTGGGAGCCGGGCTTGCCCGCGATGGCGGTGTATCAGGTGGCACATTTGCAGCTGGCCCACCGCTATCGCAGGCAAGCCAGCTCCCACATTTTTTGCCCTGTGTTCCAGTCCAGGCACCGCACAACCTGTGGGAGCCGGGCTTGCCCGCGATGGCGGTGTATCAGGTGGCACATTTGCAGCTGGCCCACCGCTATCGCAGGCAAGCCAGCTCCCACATTTTTTGCCCTGTGTTCCAGTCCAGGCACCGCACAACCTGTGGGAGCCGGGCTTGCCCGCGATGGCGGTGTATCAGGTGGCACATTTGCAGCTGGCCCACCGCTATCGCAGGCAAGCCAGCTCCCACATTTTTTGCCCTGTGTTCCAGTCCAGGCACCGCACAACCTGTGGGAGCCGGGCTTGCCCGCGATGGCGGTGTATCAGGTGGCACATTTGCAGCTGGCCCACCGCTATCGCAGGCAAGCCAGCTCCCACATGTTTTGCCCTGTGTTCCAGTCCAGGCACCGCTAAACCTGTGGGAGCCGGGCTTGCCCGCGATGGCGGTGTATCAGGTAGCACATTTGCGGCTGGCCCACCGCTATCGCAGGCAAGCCAGCTCCCACAGGTGATTTTCAGTGTTTATCAGAAGGTATTCAGCCAAGGAGTCTTGCGAGTTCTTCGCGGCAGTAATCCACAAACAGCTGCACCGGTTTGGTCAACGGTGCCCGTCGCAACCAGACGGCGGATAATCCTGAACCGGTGACCGTTTCCGCCAACGGCACACACACCACTTTCTGCCCGTCGTAGGTGTACTCGGTAAACGGCTTGGTCACCAGAATCGAAAAGCCAAACCCGCGCCCTACCATGCCGCGCACCATCTCGATGGACGGCGAGCTGAACACGATATTCGGCGTTAACCCGCGTTCTTCAAAGATGCTCACGAAGTAGGTCCGGCTCGGCAGCACATCCAGCAGAATCATCGGTTCCAGCACCAGGTCCGCCAGCGACACCTTGGCCTGCTGCGCAAAGCGGTGATCGGCCGGCAACAACGCATAGGGCTGCTGCGGCGGCATCAATGGCGTGGTTTCGATGGTGCCGCCCAGGTCGTGCTCAAACAGCATCGCCACATCGATACTGCCGGCAGTCAGCGCCTGCACCAGCTCTTGCTGCTCGCCGTCGCGAATGCGGATTTCCACCCCAGGCCACAGCGCCTTGAACCCCGCGATCAAGCGCGGCAAATACAACGGTGCCACCGTCTCAAAGCAGCCGATATCGATCTGCCCCGCCACCACATCATTGTCGGCCAGGGCGTTTTGCTCGAACTCATGGGCTACCCGTAGCAACTCCAGCGCCTTGCGATAAAAGCGCGCGCCGCTGGGGGTGAGTGAAACGCCCTGGGCGTGATGACGGATAAACAGCTGCACACCAAAGCTGTCCTCCAGCTGCTTGATCGCGGTCGACACCGAGGGCTGGGCGATATACAGCTTGCGCGATGCCTCGGCAACGCTGCCGCACTCGGCCGTGGTGACAAAATATCTGAGCTGGCGCAGGTTATAGGCAGCCATCGGGACCTCCAGAAACGTGGGACTTCGCCCCAAACAAGTGCGTAAAAATCGGCTTTTTCACACTGATTCAAGACCATGCAACATACCGGAGCAAAAATTCCGGTGAGCTATATTTTTTAAGGTCTATAGCAACAAACTTACTAATTTACCTCCCTGCGCCCATTGCAGATGATCACTCCAACAACAAAGCGCCGCCCACGCTGCGCACAGCGAAGTACGTCAACGTACTCACCTTGCCTTGGAGTTCGTCATGGTCACCACTGCAACATCCTCCGCCCCGCTTATCGAAAAACACACGATCGGATACGTGCCCCCCGAAGACCGCCATGGAAAGGTAAGAGACCTGTTCACCCTGTGGTTCGGCGGCAACATCGCGCCGTTGCCGATCGTTACCGGCGCGCTGGGTGTGCAATTGTTCCACTTGAACCTGGTGTGGGGCATCGTCGCCATCCTGGTTGGCCACCTGGTCGGCGGCGTGCTGATGGCGCTGCACTCGGCCCAAGGCCCGCAAATGGGCATCCCGCAAATGATCCAGAGCCGCGCGCAGTTCGGCTCCTTGGGTGCCCTGCTGGTGGTGGTGATCGCCGGCGTCATGTACATCGGCTTTTTCGCCTCCAACATCGTGCTGGCGGGTAAATCCCTGCACGGCGTGGTCGACAGCGTGCCCGTGCCCGTCGGCATCGTGATCGGCGCCATTGGTTCCGGCA
>NZ_VBVZ01000758.1 GCF_005863185.1 Pseudomonas edaphica | reverse complement strand
GACCGTTGTCGTGCAAACCCTCACCCTCCTGGCACCTATGCCTGAAGTGGGCGGCCACCCGGCCATCCTGCTCAGCCTGGTGATTGCTGTGGTCGCCATCGTTCTTCACCTGGCCATCAGCTTCTACCGTTCGTCGCCTGCCGCGGCGTCGCAAAACTACGACATGACCAACCGGGATACCGGGACCGTCAAGTGGTTCAACACCTCCAAAGGCTTCGGCTTTATTTCCCGCGATTCGGGCGACGATATCTTCGTCCACTTCCGGGCCATCCGTGGCGAAGGCCATCGCGTCCTGGTCGAAGGCCAGCGCGTGGAGTTCTCCGTCATGAACCGCGACAAAGGCCTGCAAGCCGAAGACGTGATTGCGGCCTTGCCGCGTCGCTGATTCCTACCCGCAGCGCATAAAAAAACCGCGATCCGGCTGAGCTGGATCGCGGTTTTTTATGCGCGGCTGTTTAACGAAGGACCGATTAATAATGTGGCGGCGGTGCTTCTTCTTCGGAGGTCTCGAACTGCCCGCCCATTTCCTCCTGGCGCTTGAGCAGCGCCGTCATCTGCATTTGCAGGCGCTCAACCGCACGCTGCTGAGTGACCAGGATGTCA
This sequence comes from Pseudomonas edaphica, assembly GCF_005863185.1. Classification (GTDB taxonomy): domain Bacteria; phylum Pseudomonadota; class Gammaproteobacteria; order Pseudomonadales; family Pseudomonadaceae; genus Aquipseudomonas; species Aquipseudomonas edaphica. The sequence goes on along the minus strand of NZ_VBVZ01000758.1, from coordinate 2,068 downwards.
TTGAGGGTTTCGATGGTGTCGTCCTGGAAGGCCAGGCGGCTTTCCAGATCGGTAACGCGGTCTTGCAGATCCATGATTCAGTCCTGGCTAAAGATGAAGTCGGCAGGCAATAGCCCGCGCAATTGGCTGCGAATCGCCGCCACTTGCTCTTCGGTATAAGGCCGGGCCGGGTGTTTGCCCCAGACCGGTGCCGGCCAGGCCGCATCGTCACGTTTGCGCACGATCACATGCACGTGCAACTGACTGACGACATTCCCCAGCGCGCCGATGTTCATTTTGTCGGCGGCAAAGCTCGTGTTGAGCTGTTGCGCCAAGACTGTCGTTTCTTGCCACAGTATCTGTTGATCTGCGACATCCAGTTGAAACACTTCGCTGATACCGTTGATGCGCGGCACCAGGATGAACCAGGGGTAATTGGCGTCGTTGGACAGCAGCAGGCGGCAGAGCGGGAAGTCCCCAATGGCCAGTGTGTCTTGTTGCAGGCGTTGGTCTAAGGCGAACACGCGGCACTCCGTTCGGCAGGTCAATTTCAGGTGCCCAGCATACCTTCGAATGCCCGAGGCTTCACGGCGAATGCGGGAGCGTTCAGGCAACCGGGCAAAAAAGCACGCACCCTTTCGAGGCAGGCAAATATTTGAGCTACGCTAAATCGGGCCTCAGCGGGATGCACCAAAATGACCCACCCGTGCCTCAAAGGGATCCGCCAATTACCCACTCAAGGGGTGAACCGGTAACGCTTTGCCCTGGCACAGGATTTTTGTACCTCCCAACAGGTGTTTCAGCGGGGCGTCAAGCCCAAACCAAACGACGTAAAAAGCCCGTGCTTATGCGGTTTTTACACGGCCGTAACGTTTTTCACGAAAAAATGACATTCGGTTACCGCTTTGTGCACGCTTGTTGCATTCACACCCGTATCGTCGGCAACGGCACCCGTATGGATACAGGTGTTACGCGATAAGAAACAGTAGCGTTCAGGTGCCTTTCAAGGATGAGTTCAAACTTCGCAAGGGGTATGAATACTGCACTTTAGTTGTCAGCCTGGTCACACTCGGGCTGTGAATTTGCGACAGGGAAATAGCAATTTACGACAGCCTCGTAAAGAAGCTGAAAGGATAGATGAGTAAGTATCGTCAATAGGGTCTGCGTGATATAACTTTGCGCCGACACAAAAAAGAAAGAGCCGCCCAGATAAAAATACAGGTGGGACGGCAGTACTCTTCCTAAAACCAAAGGAGCAAATCACGATGCGCGTGATGAAGTGGAGCATGATCGCCCTGGCTGTTTCAGCCGGCGTTTCGCAGTACGCAATGGCGTCCGCCCAAGACGATTCCAAGGGCTTTGTTGAAGACAGCACTTTCAGCATCAATACCCGTTTGCTGAACTTCCGTCGGGACTTCCGTAATAACGATTCCGGCAAGAGCTACACCAATGAAACCGGCCTGGGCTTCAACGGTCTGTTCCAGTCTGGCTACACCCAAGGCACCATCGGTGTCGGTGTTGACGTGATCGGCCTGCTGGGCGTGAAACTGGACAGCGGCAAGGGTCGCTCGGGCACTGGCCTGTTCCCTACCGGTGCCGACGGTCGCTCGCAAGACGACTACTCCAAAGGCGGCGGCGCCGTTAAGTTCCGCATCTCCGACACCGTGCTTAAAGTCGGCGACCAGTACACCACCGCGCCTGTGTTCGCTTCCGACGACAGCCGCTTGCTGCCAGAGCTGCCGCAAGGTATCTCGATCACCAGCAACGAGATCAAGGGCCTGAAACTCGAAGGCGGTCACTTCACCTCGAGCGTGGCACAAGCACAGACATACCGTGACAGCCTGGGTCTGACCAAAACCGACTTTATCGGTGGTGTCTATGCCCTGACGCCGGAAGTCAGCGCCAGCCTCTACTACGCGAAGACCGAAGACTACTGGAAGAAGACCTACGCCAACCTGAACTGGACTCACGCGCTGAGCAACGATCAGTCCCTGGCCGTTGACTTCAACATCTACAGCACCAAAAGCGATGGCGCCGGCCTGCAGCGCGCAGAAAAAGACAACACCACCAAACTGGATAACCGTGCGTA
>NZ_VBVZ01000757.1 GCF_005863185.1 Pseudomonas edaphica | reverse complement strand
GTCGATATGTTTGGCGGCATTCCTGCGTTCGGCGGCCATAGCCTGGGCGGCTCGATCGAGTGCGCAGCAACGCTCACCGCCAAAGACAGCCGGCTCGACATCGAAAGCGAGACCTTCTTCATTCACCCCGAGGTCGCCGGGGCGCTAACAAGTCACGCGTTCAGTGGCGGTGCAGGCGGTAGGCCTGACGGCGCAGCGGCTGGACACTTCATCGTTGCTGCAACCCTAGACGCAAGCTATGGCCGGCTTCAAGGCTGCTCCGGGCAGGATGCAAACCACGGCCACAGCCACCTGGTGGTGCACGGCACGCAAGACCCCTGCGTCAGTATTGATCAGGCGCGCACGCTGGGCCGGAACAACGGTCAGGAGAATGCTCTGCTGGCCTTCACCCAAAACAGCCGCAGTGAGGTTCGGTACATTGGCACAGATGGGCAGATCGTCGGCGCGCTGTCCGCCGAGGCAGGATCTCAGCAGCAGAACTACCTGGCCTACTCGACAAAGCTGCACCACACGTCGGCCTGCGGAGCGGGTAAGTGGTATGAGGAATACACCGCGTCTTTGGATGCATGCAGCCCGCCACCGGCGCTACTGACTCCGGCACAGGTGCGCCGCCTCACGCCAGTCGAGTGTGAGCGCCTCCAGGGCATGGCCGACAGCTACACCCTGATCCCCTGGCGCGGCAAGCCAGCCAGCGAATGCCCAGACGGCCCCCGCTACAAGGCAATCGGCAACAGCAAGGCCGTCACCGTGGTGCGCTGGATCGGCCGGCGCCTTCTGCAACAACTCAAAACCAGCCCGCACGGATAATCGCATCGATCATACGGATCAGCGCTGCGGCAAAGTTCATCCACTCAGTAAGTCGCTTCATTGATCGCGCCCCGGCTTTTCGATTGCCAAAGGATGCGGCGCGACTGACCCACCCGCAAACGACTTCGCAATTAGTTGGGAACTACCGTTCATCCCCCCCACTCCACCGCCCGGGCATGGCCCGGCATGCGTCATTTACGGATAAGGCTTTCCTGCTCAAGCGCCAGTCAAACAACTTGCCTGGTAAGAGTCGATCGTCGGAACAAAGCCATAACGCTTCTTTTGTGCGATCCATGTTCTGGCGAGCTCCACATCAAAGCTCCACCCATGGGTTTTCATCAATAAAAGTGCCGACTCTGTAATCCGATAGTGTCCGCAGCTAGGGCAGACCCTTTCCTCGTAATCGTCACCGACATCAGTTTCGGTCGCTGGCTCGTTGCAAATAAAACACGTCATGCAGCGCTCCTAATACCTGTTCAGTTCACTCTAGCTGACTCAGGCAATACAAGCACTCTAACGCCCGGGCATGGCCCGGCAAGGACTCTCCGTGAAACGAATTTACCTCAGCGGCCCCATGACCGGCCTGCCCGGCCTCAACTTCGCCGCCTTCCACGCCATGACCACCAACCTGCGCGCCGGCGGCCACACCGTCACCAACCCCGCCGAGATCAACCCCGACGGCGGTACCTGGAACGACTGCATGCGACGCGACATTGCCGCCCTGATGGACTGCGACATCGTGGCCACTCTGCCTGGCTGGGAGCATTCAAAGGGTGCTCGCCTGGAAGTCCTGATCGCCGAACGCCTCGGCATGACGGTTGTGAATGCCCATGATCTGGTAACGAGGGAGGCTGTATGAGTGAAGTGAAGAAGTGGTACATCGGGGAGTTCGGAGGGGAGGCACAAGCAAGGCCTTGCTCTCCTGCAGAATTCGAGATCATCCATGCCAGCGAGGGCCGGTACTTTGTTCTCGCTGAAAACTACGACAGCGCCGTGCAATGCTTTCTTACTGCTGCTGAGGGTTGCGTTGCTGCCGAGCGCCGCGAGCAAGCCCTGCAACAGCGCCTGACCGCAGCGGATGAGGCGCTCGATAAGGCCGCCGACGAATTCAGCCTGATGAGCCTGGAAGCGGGCCAGCGTATGGATGTGCTGGAGGGGTTGTTGCGTGACGCCTCAGCGTGGATAAAGCACAACAGTTTCCACGGCACGGACGCGATTGAATTGTGGGAGCGAATCGACGCCGCACTCAAGCGCAGCAAGCCATTCACCTGCACCTGGACTGAAGGCGGATTCTCCTGGCACACCGGCTGCGGTAAAGAATGGCAGTTCACCGATGGAGGGTTGCCGGCAGAGAACGGCATGCACTTCTGCCACTCCTGCGGGAAGGCGCTGGTGGTGGACGAGGATCAACCAGAGAGCGAGCGGGAATCGTGAGCGGTTTGTGGATGATCAACATCCGGATGCGGCGAGTTGAGGAAATTGAGCTGCATGTCCGTGCGAACCTGGCGCGGCTGAATGGGCCGAAGTGCTATCAAGGGCCAGGCCGTACGTACATGCTCCACGCAAGCCAGGTTCACATCTCACGCGCATTAGCGCTGGCGGCCTTGAGTCGCAACTTGATGGCCATCTACCAAGAGCGAAACCTGAAGCAGCAGAAGCTGCTCGCCGAGATTGAATCGATCACCTCTGAGCTGGAGCATGAGCAAAACTCAGCGCCAGTCGCATAGGAGTACATCCGTACTCCACCCGCAAAACCTGTAACCCCTCCCCCTTCAAAGTCAGCCGCTATAGCGGCAAGGACGAGTGTGCCCGTGAGCATCATCGACGACGTAATGACCGACAAGATCACCCTGCACGGCCTGGGC
>NZ_VBVZ01000756.1 GCF_005863185.1 Pseudomonas edaphica | reverse complement strand
GTATTACAACCACTACCAGGCACGCAAACTGGACATCAGCTCCCTCGGCGGCAAGGTCTCGCAAGTGCGGATCAAGTCCGACGCGATCATCCCACGCCTGGACTACCTGAGCCCCGTGCGTGTGTTCGGCGGGCGCCTGGGCGGCTACATCGCCCAGCCGTATATCAAGCAACAGGTGTCGCTGTTCGGTATGTCCGACACCCGCGAAAGCATGGGCGACACCACCCTGGCGCCGATCATCCTGTGGGACATGGGCAAAAACCTGACCATGGCCGCCGCCGTGGAAATCACCCTGCCCACCGGCGAATACGACGCCACGCGCCTGGCCAACACCAGCAACAACTTCTACACCTACAAGCCGCTGGTCTCGGCGACCTGGATGCCCAATGAACGCACCGAACTGTCGATCAAGACCACCTACAGCTTCAACGAAGAAAACCACGACACCGACTACCGCTCCGGCCAGATTTTCCATTTCGACTACTCGGCCAGCTACAAGGTGACCGACAACCTGAGCCTGGGGGTCAACGGCTATTACCTCAAGCAGACCACCGACGATAAGCAGTACGGGCGCACGGTGGTAAACATCTATGGTGATGAAGTGAATGATGGGGTCAAGGGATAAGTGTTTGCCATTGGCCCGGCGGTGTATTTCACCTTCTTGAAATACGCCAGTGCAGAGGTGCGCTGGGCTAAAGAGTTCGATGTGAAGAACCGGCCGGAAGGCGATATGTTGTGGGCCAAGCTCACCATTCCCTTTGCCCTGTAAAAACCCGACTTGAAACAGGAACACTGACGTGTGTGGGAGTGTGATTGTGTGGGAGCTGGCTTGCCTGCGATAGCATCACCGCGGTCTAACCTTGAGACCGAGGCGTCTGCATCGCAGGCAAGCCAGCTCCCACACAAGCCAGCCCCACAATCACACTCCCACATTTCGAGCGCTTTGCGTCAGGCATAAACGGGCCAGGTCTCGACGATTTTCCCGTCCCGCACCCCCAGCAAATCCCCAAACTGCAACAACACAAACTCACTCTGGGTCGGGCGCAAAAACACTTGATCCTCAATATTCAATCCCACCGCCGGCGAGCCGTTGACCATCTCCTGGTTAGAACTGCGCCCAAACAGCTCATTGCTTTGCAGCCCCTGCGGCGACTCGAATTGCGCCATCCAGTTACCGCCATAAATAAAGAACGTCTCGCGCTGATTCGGATCCCACCACGAAAACACCCGCGACTTGCCATCCAGCGCCGGAATCTCCACCGACCCGGTGCTTTTCAACACTGGCGTGGCGATAAACGCTGCCGGCACATGCTCGCTCAACGACGGCAAATCGTAATGCGTGGGCTTGAGCAACGCGGTACCCACCGACACCTCGGTACTGAGTGTTTCCTGCTCGTGAATCCGATAGCTGGGGCTGCCAGCCGTGTTCAACGTCAGCCCCTCACGCCATAACCCGGCAAACTGCTGACGGGTGAAATCAACATGGCCGTTGTAGCGCTGCATCACCTGCTCAAACAGCGCCTGGGGCGAACCGAGAATACCCGGCACGCCCATGCCCACAAACGGGTCGTAGCCCATAAATCCGGCAAACTCCAAGTGCTGCGGGTTGGCGCTGATCAGCGTGAGCATCCGCCCCAGCACCGCGTTATCGCTAATGCCGCCGCGATGCAGCCCCACATCCAGCTCGATGTTCACCCGCAACCGCGTGCCCAACCCTTGCGCCAACGCCAAGTAGTGCTGCAACCGCTCTGGCGTGTCCAGTAGCCACTGCAATTGCCTGGCCGGGTCAAACGGACCTTTATGGGTTTGATAAAACAGCTCGGCCGAGCGCACCGGCAACGGCTTGCCCATGAGGATGTCAGCCTCGGGAAACACCTGCGCATCGTGGTTCAGAAACGGTTGATGAAACGACATCAGCCGCGCAGTGCCCGCGCGCTTGGCGATATACGCCAGTAACCCCGGCGACGGCAGCGACTTCTCCACCAGGCGCAAATGCTTGCCACCACGCTGCACCGACTGCATCACCACGTCGATATTGTGATCAAGGCGGTCCAGGTCGATCAGCATCACCGGGCGCATCGGTCCATGGGCTTTGAGTTCATCATTAAGACTGCGAAAATACTCGCTGTACGGGCCGCCGCGATCACTGGGGCGCAGCCACCAGCCACCCGCCACTGCCGCCACTGCGGCGCCCAGCACAAAATGTCGGCGTTTCATCAGGCCACTCCCAGGATGGATTGCAGGTGCGCATTGAGGAACTTGCCGCTCGGGTCCAGCTCGCGGCGCACGCGGGTGAATTCGTCCCAGCGCGGGTACAGCGGCTGCAAGGTGCGCGCGTTAAGGGTGTGCAATTTGCCCCAGTGCGGGCGGCCGGCGTACTTCCAGAAAATCGGCTCCACGGCGGCAAAGAAGTTGTGATGGTCCATGGCGTAATGCTGATGGACCGAAATCGAACAGCTGTCGCGGCCTTCGAACATGCTCAAAGGGATGTCATCGGCCTTGACGTAGCGATACTCGATAGGAAACCAGGTGCGCAGGTCCTTGTCGGTGATCAGCTTGAGGATTTCCCGCAGGCACGCCGGGCCATGTTCGGCAGGCACCGAATATTCCATCTCGTTGAAACGCACGTTGCGCACATTGGCATAGACCTGGAACGACTCGGCCACGCGGTCCTGGAAGCTGGCAAAAAAA
>NZ_VBVZ01000755.1 GCF_005863185.1 Pseudomonas edaphica | reverse complement strand
GTTCAGCAGTTTCCAGCCAGTGCCCTGCCAGCGCACGCCGGTGCCCAGGGTCAGCTTGTCGAGTGGGCCGGTCAGCTTGTAGCTGGTGTAGATATTGACCTGATCTTCCGGCTCCCAGGTGGAGAGCTTCTCACCCTGTTTGTCGCGCATGATCTTATGGGTATAGCCCGCCTGCAACTGCCAGCCTGGCGCCAGCTCGCCGGAAATTTCCGCTTCGTAGCCTTTGGTCTTGGCTTCGGTGCCCCTGGAGGCGTAATCCAGCCCTGGGTGGCTGTTGGGGATGTAATCCGTGTCGTCGACGGCGCGGTTTTTCTCGTGAACCTCGAAGTAGGCCAGGCTCGAATTCAGGCGACCGTCGAAGAACTCGCCCTTAAGGCCGATCTCGTAGTTCTTGCCTTCATCCGGTTCCAGCGGTTTGTCGTTGCGGTCTCGGTAATCGTCCTGGGGCAGGTAGATTTCGGTGAAGCTGGCGTAGGCCGAGAAGTTGTCGTTGAGGTTATAGGTGATGCCGGCATAAGGCACTACCTTGCCGGTGTCCTTGACCTGGCTGGTGCCGCTGACTTCGTAGTTGTTGACCCGAGTGCCGAGGATCAGGTGCAAGTCATCCGCGAGGCTGAAGCGCCCGGTGATGTAGCTGGCGCTCTGGCGGGTCAGCTCGTCGTTCTTTTTGGTTCGAGGACCACGGTCCGGCTTGGGGGCGTCGCCGTCCCAGTTGAAGTAGTCGTGGCTGTTGTCGTAGTTGGTGGCGTTGGTGTAGTCGCTGCCCAGCCAGTGCGAGCGCGAGACCGACGTGCCGACCACCAGTTCGTGCTCACGCCCGAACAGGCTGAACGGCCCAGTGGCGTAGAGATCACCCGTGTCGCTGGTGGTTTCACCATTGTAGGTACGGGTCAGCAGCGATGCCTTGCCCGTTTCGGCATTGGGTGACAGCAGGGCCGACAACGGGGCTTTGTAGCCGTTGATCTGGTGGTTGTACTGCGCCTTGCCGACCCAGCCGTTGTCGAACGTGTGTTCCAGGGTGGCGAAGGCGGTACGGGTGTACTGTTTCCACTTGCTGTACTTGGCGCCGTTGTTGAAGGAGCGCGGGGTGCTGATGTGGTTGCCGGCCGAGTCAAAGAGCGAGGCCGCACCGGACCAGCTGGAGCCCTGCGGGTCACTGTCCTGGTAGTCGCCACCGATGGTCAGCAACGTATCCGGTGCCAGGTCGAACTCGAGAATGCCGTAGTAGACGTTGGTCTGGCGTTGGTAGTGATCGAGGAACGTGTGTTTGTCCTGGTACGCCGCAACAGCACGGCCACGCACGTTGCCGGTCTCGGTCAGCGGGCCGCTGACATCAATTTCGGAGCGGTAGTTGTCCCAGGAGCCCGCGCCCAGGTCCACATAGCCCTTGAATTCCGAGGTGGGCTTTTTACGCACCATATTGATGGTGCCGCCCGGGCCGCCGGCGCCGGTCAGCAGGCCGGTGGCGCCCTTGAGAATTTCGACGCGGTCGTAGATCACGGTGTCGGTCAAGGTGTGGCCCGACGAGTACTGGGCATCCTGCAGGATCGGAATACCGTCGTACTGGAAGTTCTGAATGGCGAAACCACGAGAGAAGTAGCTGGTGCGCTCGCTGTCGTAGGTGGCAACGGTGATGCCCGGTGTGTGACGCATCACGTCGTCGATCGACTTGAGGCTGAAGTCGTCCATAGCCTGGCGGGTCACCACGGAAATCGATTGCGGCGTCTCACGTGGGCTTAACACCATGCGCGTCGCGGTGGCGATGGTGCCAGGGGTGTAGGAGCCGGAACCTTCGGTGATGGTCCCCAACTGGTTAGCGGTTACCTGGGTAGCACCCAGTTCCAGTGCCGACGTTTTCGCCGCGCTGATGGTGAACGAGCTGCCCTGCAGGTCATAGCTGATGCCCGTCCCGGACAGCAAGGTGGTCATGGCCTGGCCAGGTTGCAACTTGCCTTTGATCGCGTGGCTGCGCTTGCCTTCTACATCGGTAGGGCTGTAGAGCACCTGCAAGTTGGTCTGGCGACCGAACTCCTGAAGCGCGCTCCCCAGCGGCTGTGCGGGCACATTCAGCTCAACTTCCTGCGCCTGCACATAACCTGCCACCGGCAGTGCCAGTGCCAGGGCAATCGCGCTTGGCAGCAGAGGGGTATTCAAGAGGCGGCGCATGGAGAGTGCCTTGCTCAAGGGACTCAGACCGAACGTTGCTGGCATGGATGCATTCTCTTCTATGTTTTAAGTGGGCAGCTTTTAGTGTTTATTGAGGTCAATTCTCATTACCACTAGTGAGACGTTCCTATCCGGAAAAACCGGAAAATAAATTTCAAGCCGGCTCCATCTCGTGCACCACCTTGCCCGCTCGCAGGCGCACCAGTTGGTCGGCGATGTCGAAGTAGCGGTCGTCGTGGCTGATCACGATGATGGTTTTGCCCAGGCGCTTGAGGTCGGGCAGCAGCTCGGTGTAGAACACGCGGCGGAAGGCCGGGTCCTGGTCGGCGGCCCATTCGTCGAACACCAGCACCGGGCGTTCTTCGAGCCAGGCATTGACCAGCGCCAGGCGCTTGCGCTGCCCGGTGGAGAGGTCGGTGGTGCTGAATACGCCGTCCTTGACGCTGACTTTGTGCGCGATTTCCAGGCGCTCCAGGTACTTGGCAGCACTGTCCAGCGATTGCGTGGCGCTGCCCTGGACCAGGTC
>NZ_VBVZ01000754.1 GCF_005863185.1 Pseudomonas edaphica | reverse complement strand
CGCCAGCACCGCAGCCTGTGCCTCGTCAGCGCACGACTGCCAGGCTGAATCGATCTGCCTCGTCCCAAGCTTCGCCCCCAATAACAGTTTTACGGCAGGCCGCCTTTTCTCGGCCCCTACTACAAAGGATTTCCCGATGAGCATGCTCAAAGACCCGTCTTCGAAATACCGCGCGTTCCCGACCATCGATATCCCGGACCGCACGTGGCCGTCGAAGACCATCACCGAAGCGCCGATCTGGTGCAGCTCCGACCTGCGTGATGGCAACCAGTCGCTGATCGAACCGATGGACGCCGCGAAAAAGCTGCGTTTCTGGAAGACCCTGGTGTCTGTAGGCGTGAAGGAAATCGAAGCCTCGTTCCCGGCCGCGTCGCAAACCGACTTCGACTTCGTGCGCACCTTGATCGAAGACAACCACATCCCCGCGGACACCACCATCCAGGTGCTGACCCAGGGCCGTGAAGACCTGATCGCACGTACTTTCGAATCCCTGCGCGGCGCTAAAAAGGCCATCGTGCACTTGTACAACGCCACATCGCCGTCGTTCCGCCGCATCGTGTTCAACCAGGACAAAGATGGCATCAAGGCCATCGCGGTCAACGCGGCAAAGCTGTTCGTCAAATACGCCGCCCAGCAGCCGGAAACCCAGTGGACTTTCGAGTACTCCCCAGAGACCTTCAGCGCCACGGAGCTGGAGTTCGCCAAGGAAGTGTGTGATGCGGTGATCGAGGTATGGAACCCGACGCCAGAGCACAAGATGATCCTCAACCTGCCGGCCACGGTTGAATGCGCGACACCCAACATCTATGCCGACCAGATCGAGTGGTTCGGCCGCCATATCAACCGTCGTGACAGCGTGATCATCAGCCTGCACACCCACAACGACCGCGGCACCGGCGTGGCCGCCACCGAGCTGGGCCTGATGGCCGGCGCTGACCGTGTCGAAGGCTGCCTGTTCGGCAACGGCGAGCGTACCGGTAACGTCGATCTCGTGACCGTAGCCTTGAACATGTACACCCAAGGCCTCGACCCGCAGCTGGACTTTTCCGATATCGACGGCGTGCGCAAAGTCGTCGAGGAGTGCAACCAGATTCAGGTGCACCCACGTCACCCGTACGTCGGCGACCTGGTGCACACCGCATTCTCCGGCTCCCACCAGGACGCAATCCGCAAGGGCTTTACCCAGCAGAAAGCCGACGCGCTGTGGGAAGTGCCGTACTTGCCGATCGACCCGGCGGATATCGGCCGCAGCTACGAGGCGGTGATCCGCGTAAACAGCCAGTCGGGCAAAGGCGGCATCGCCTACCTGCTGGAGCAGGAGTACGACATCAGCTTGCCACGCCGCATGCAAATCGAGTTCAGCCAAGTGGTACAGGCCGAGACCGACCGCGTGGGCCTGGAGATGACTGCACCACAGATCTACGCCTTGTTGCAGCGTGAATACCTGCAAGCCAACACCCCGTACGCGCTGGTCAGCCATCGCCTGCAGGAAGAAAACGGCAATAGCACCGTGGAAGTGGAAGTCTCGGGCAAGGGCCAGGGCGAAACCAACCTGCGCTGGAACGGCAAGGGCTACGGCACTTTGGAAGCGCTGGTGGCGGCGCTGCCGATCAAGGTTGAGATCATGGACTACAACGAACACGCGATCGGCGCCGGTACCCATGCCAAGGCGGCGGCTTACATCGAGCTGCGCGTGAACGGCGAGCGTCCGGTGCATGGTGTGGGGATCGATGAAAACATCACCACGGCGAGCTTCAAGGCGGTGTTCAGTGCGCTGAACCGCTCGTTGAGCCAGTTGGAAGCGAAGGCGGCGTAAGCACTGTCGCGGTAATGCAAAAGGCCCCTGGGTGAGAATCCAGGGGCCTGATCGTTCCCACGCTCTGCGTGGGAATACCTGCGGTGACGCTCTGCGTCACAACTCTGAAAGCGGACGCAGAGCGTCCGGGCTGCATTCCCACGCGGAGCGTGGGAACGATCTGTAGGGCCTCATCGCGGGCAAGCCCGGCTCCCACATTTGGAATGCATTCACCTGTGGGAGCGGGCTTGCCCGCGATAGCGGTCTGTCAGACAAACTGAAACCTATCGGCATCCAGATTCGCTGGAAATTTTTCGCGATACATCGCCAGCTCTGCCGCATTCAGGCACACCTGAAACACCCCGTCCGCCTCCCCCGCACTCAGCAAGGTCTCACCCTGGAAGTCCAGCACCTGGCTGTCCCCGGTGTAGGCAAAGCCCTTGCCATCGGTACCCACCCGATTGACTGCCGCCACGTAACACAGGTTCTCGATAGCACGCGCCGGCAGCAAGCGGTTCCAGTGCTGACGGCGCGCACCCGGCCAGTTCGCGGTGTACAGCAGCAGGTCAGTGTCCTGGGCATCACGGCTCCACACCGGGAAGCGCAAGTCGTAGCAAATCAACGGGCGTATACGCCAACCCTTCAACTCGAACTGTACCTGGCGCTCGCCGGGCGTGTAATGGTCGTGCTCGCCAGCCATACGGAACAGGTGACGCTTGTCATAGTGCAACACTTCCCCGTCCGGGCGTGCCCATAGCAGACGGTTACGGTGGCTGCCGTCGGCTGCCTGGATGATCACGCTGCCGGTGATCACCGCGTTGTACTTCGCCGCCTGGGCTTGCAGCCAATGATGAGTCGGGCCATGTTCCGGCTCGGCAAGGGTTTGCGACTCCATGGAGA
>NZ_VBVZ01000753.1 GCF_005863185.1 Pseudomonas edaphica | reverse complement strand
CCAATCCACCGGGATGGCCCCTGCGTAGTTGGTCTGAATCAGCAATTTGCCACCGTCGAAGACTTTGATCTTGCCGGTCAGGCGGTCACCGTTCTTCAACCAGATGGTGTCGGCGAGCAGGGGCGTGGAGGCGCTGAGAACAGCAAGGCAGAGCAGGGTTCTGGACAACATAAGCGAATTCGAGGCTCGAAAATGGCGAAAAAGGGGCGTTATCGTGTTAGATAGCTTGGACTGACTCAAGGATTTATATTGAGTTCAATTCTCAACGGCATGATTACAGACGTTTCTTACAAAAACACCTCTTTATAAAGACGCGGCGATGCCCACACCTCACTCACCCGAAGACGCCCCCCAAAGCCCCGCAGACATGCGCCGAACGGCCCTGTACCTGACCCTGGCGCAAGTGCCCGAAGGTTGCGTGGTGAGTTACGGCGAGTTGGCGCACCTGGCCGGCCTGGGCCGTGCTGCCCGCTGGGTCGGGCGCACGCTCAGCCAACTGCCGGAGGACACCCGTCTGCCCTGGCATCGGGTATTGGGTGCCGGTGGTCGGATAAGTCTGCCGGTGGGCAGCGCTTCAGGCGACGAACAACGTGCGCGTTTGCGCAGTGAAGGCGTCAGTATCCTGAACAATCGCGTTGATATTCAGCGTCATGGCTGGCGCCCGGTAGAGCACAGCGGTTAGAGTGCGCGCTTTGTTTCCGCAAATCTGAGGCAGACTCCAGCCCATGCCCCGTAAAACCTGGCGCGCCGCGCTCGCCGCCTATGCCAGCCCTTCGACGTTAGTCCTGTTGTTGCTCGGCTTCGCCGCCGGCTTGCCTTACATGTTGGTGTTTTCGACGCTGTCTGTGTGGTTGCGCGAGGCCGGTGTGGCCCGCGAGACCATCGGCTATGCGAGCCTGATCGGCCTGGCCTATGCGTTTAAATGGGTCTGGTCGCCGCTGCTCGACCAATGGCGCCTGCCGCTGCTCGGCAAACTGGGACGACGTCGCTCCTGGCTGGTACTTGCCCAGACGCTGGTGATCCTCGGGTTGATCGGCATGGGTTTCTGCGACCCGCAAAAGCACTTGTCCTGGCTGATCGCCATTGCCGTTATCGTAGCCTTTGCCTCCGCCACCCAAGACATTGCGGTAGACGCCTATCGCCTGGAAATAGCCGACGACAGCCGCCAGGCCGCGCTGGCTGCCAGCTATATGTCCGGCTATCGCATCGCCGCACTGCTGGCCACCGCCGGCGCGCTGTTCTTTGCCGAAGGTTTCGGTTCCACCGGCTTCAACTATAAACACTCGGCCTGGACCGGTACTTACGTGCTGTTCGGCGTGCTGATGATCCCGGCACTGCTGACCACCTTCTTCATGCGTGAACCCGATGTGCCACTGCGCACCCAATTGCAGGCCGGGCGCTACAGCTTTGCGCATCAGCTTGTCTCGGTCTTTGTGCTGATCGTGCTGTTGGTGTCGGTCCCGGCGATGTTCACCCAGTTGTACAACACCGATTTCGCCAGCGTGCTGTTCCACGGCGTGAGCCTGTGGGAGCTGCTGATGGAAGATCGCGCGTTCCTGCGCGCCATCCTGTACATCATCCTCACTACCCTTTGCCTCTCGGCCATGGGTCGACGAGGCCTGGCACCCGTCCTCACGCCGGTTAACGACTTTATCCTGCGGTATCGCTGGCAGGCGCTGCTGCTGCTCGGGCTGATTGCGACCTATCGCATGTCCGACACGGTAATGGGCGTGATGGCCAACGTGTTCTACATCGACCAGGGCTTTACCAAGGACCAGATCGCCGGGGTCAGCAAGATCTTCGGCCTGATCATGACCCTGCTCGGCGCCGGTATGGGCGGCCTGTTGATTGTGCGCTTCGGCATCTTGCCGATCCTGTTTATCGGCGGCATTGCCTCGGCGGCCACCAACCTGCTGTTCGTGATGCTTGCCGACATGGGCCCGGACCTGCAGATGCTGATCTTCACCATCTCCCTGGATAACTTCAGTTCGGGGCTGGCCACCTCGGCGTTTGTCGCCTACCTGTCGAGCCTGACCAACCTCAAGTTCTCCGCCACCCAATACGCGCTGCTCAGCTCGATCATGCTGTTGCTGCCGCGCCTGATTGGTGGCTACTCGGGCGTGATGGTAGAGAAGTTCGGTTATCACAACTTCTTCATCATCACTTGCCTGCTGGGTGTGCCGACGCTGTTCCTGATTGCGCTGCACTGGTTTCAGGAAAGCCGACGGGCGCGGTTGAATCCTCCCGCAGAAGACTGACCCACCTCAGCCAATGTGGGAGCTGGCTTGTTGTGGCGAGCAAGCTTGCTTGCGCTGGGGTGCGAAGCGCCCCCAAAAAGCCGGTGACTGCTGCGCAGTCAAACGGGAGCAAGCTCCCTCGCCACAGCAAGCGCCCTCTCCATAGCAAGCCAGCTCCCACACACGCTCTACTCCACCAGAAACACCGCCACGACCTCACGCCTGTACTCCAGCGACAACCGCCCGTACAATCCCAAGTCATTTCAAGTCCAAGCAACCGACAACGGCCTACCATGCGTACCAGTCAATATTTGCTCGCCACACAGAAAGAAACGCCTTCCGACGCGGTTGTGATCAGTCATCAGCTGATGCTGCGCGTCGGCATGATCCGCAAACTGGCCTCCGGCCTGTACACCTGGCTGCCCATGGGCTTGAAGGTGATGCGCAAGGTCGAAGCC
>NZ_VBVZ01000752.1 GCF_005863185.1 Pseudomonas edaphica | reverse complement strand
GTTGTAGCGCGCGTCGCCCAGGTACGCGTAGCTGATGTCATGCAGCGGCTTGTCGCTGTGCTCGCGCATGGTCAGGGTGTCGGCGATCATTTGGGTCGGGTGGAATTCGGCGGTGAGGCCGTTGAATACCGGCACACCAGCGAACTTGGCCAGCTCTTCGACGATTTCCTGTTCAAAGCCACGGTACTCGATGGCATCGAACATGCGGCCCAGGACGCGGGCGGTGTCTTTCATGCTTTCTTTGTGGCCGATCTGCGACGACACCGGGTCAATGTAGGTGACGTGGGCGCCTTGGTCATGGGCCGCCACTTCGAACGCGCAACGGGTGCGAGTCGAGGTTTTTTCGAAGATCAGCGCGATGTTTTTGCCTTGCAGGTGCGGACGCTCGGTGCCGGTATACTTGGCGCGTTTGAGGTCGCGGGACAGGTCCAGCAGGTAGTTCAGCTCGCGGGTAGTGTGGTGCATCAGCGAGAGCAGGCTGCGGTTGCGCATATTAAAAGCCATGATGGATCTCCTTAGGTTTCGGTTATCCCCCTGGCCGCTGCTGGATAAGCAGCGGCCAGGGCCAAAAAATCAATAGTCGATGGGGTCGCGGATGATCGGGCAGGTCATGCAGTGGCCGCCGCCACGGCCTCGGCCCAGTTCACCGGCGCTGATGGTGATGACTTCCACACCGGCCTTGCGTAGCAAGGTGTTGGTGTAGGTGTTGCGGTCATAGCCGATCACCACGCCGGGCTCCACGGCCACCACGTTGTTGCCGTCATCCCATTGCTCGCGTT
This sequence comes from Pseudomonas edaphica, assembly GCF_005863185.1. GTDB lineage: Bacteria > Pseudomonadota > Gammaproteobacteria > Pseudomonadales > Pseudomonadaceae > Aquipseudomonas > Aquipseudomonas edaphica. The sequence goes on along the minus strand of NZ_VBVZ01000752.1, from coordinate 1,916 downwards.
CGGCGGCGAAGCTGTTGCCGCCGGTCTCGACCACTCGCAGCGCCTTGAGGTTGAGGGCTGCAGCCACGGTTTCGAGGAAGTTGGTTTTCTCGCGCTGGATGTCGATGCCGTGCGGCTTGCTTTCATCCGGGCGCAGGGTGAAGGGCACGATCTGGTTGACCACTTCGGGGAAGATGGTCACCAGGTCGCGGTCGCAGAAGCTGAACACCGTATCCAGGTGCATCGCCGCGCGGGACTTCGGCAGGCCGGCAACGATCACGCGTTCCACGGCTTTGTTTTTGAACAGGTTGCGCGCCAGTTGGCCAATCGCCTGGTGCGAAGAACGCTCGCCCATGCCGATCAACACCACGCCATTGCCAATCGGCATCACGTCGCCGCCTTCCAGCGTGGCGGCCCCGTGTTCCTGGTCGGGGTCGCCGTACCAGATCTGGAAGTCGGCGTTGGTGAACTCGGGGTGGAATTTATAGATGGCGCTGGCCAGCAGGGTTTCCTGACGTCGCGCCGGCCAGTACATCGGGTTGAGCGTCACACCGCCGTAGATCCAGCAGGTGGTGTCGCGGGTGAACTGAGTGTTGGGCAGCGGCGGCAGAATGAAGCTTGAGTGGCCGAGGAAGTCGCGGAACATCTCGATGGTCCGGCCGCCGAAGCTGCTCGGCAGGTCATCGGCCGACACGCCGCCAATCAGGAACTCGCTGATTTTGCGCGGCTCCAGGCTGCGCAGCCATGAGCCGACTTCATCGACCAGGCCCAGGCCAACGGTGTTGGCGGTGATCTTGCGCTCCAGAATCCAGTCCAGCGCTTCGGGGATGGCGACGATATCGGTCAGCAGGTTGTGCATTTCCAGCACATCAATGTCCCGCTCGCGCATCTTGGTTACGAAGTCGAAGTGGTCGCGCTTGGCCTGGGCCACCCACAGCACGTCATCGAACAGCAGTTCATCGCAGTTGTTGGGGGTCAGCCGCTGGTGGGCCAAACCTGGGGAGCACACCATGACTTTACGCAGTTTGCCGGCTTCGGAATGTACGCCGTACTTCACTTTTTCCGTGGTCATTACAGATCCTCCAGTGAACAAAAGTTACAGAGTCAGGAAGCCGGCGTAGAGGCCATAAGCAGCCACCAGGGCGCCAATGACTACCGCGGCGAAAATCAGCTTCTCGACGTTGGTGAAAATCGGTTTGCCCAGTTCATGCTTGGCCTTGGCGAACAGGATCACGCCGGGGGCATACAGCAGGGCGGAGAGCAGCAGGTACTTGGTGCCACCGGCGTAGAGCAGCCACACCGCGTAGATCAACGCGATGGCGCCGATGAACAGGTCTTTCTTGCGCTCGCGCAGGGCGTTTTCGTAGGTCTCGCCGCGCACCGCCAGCAGCAGTGCATAGGCCGCCGACCACAGGTAAGGCACCAGGATCATCGAGGTGGCGAGGTAGATCAGCGACAGGTAAGTGCTGGCCGAGAACAGCGTGATTACCAGGAAAACCTGGACCATCGCATTGGTCAGCCACAGGGCGTTGACCGGCACATGGTTGGCGTTTTCCTTACGCAGGAACTCCGGCATGGTGTGGTCCTTGGCGGCGGCGAACATGATCTCCGCACACAGCAGCACCCACGACAGCAGCGCACCCAGCAGCGAGATGATCAAGCCGACGCTGATCAACACCGCGCCCCAGTGGCCCACCACATGCTCCAGCACGGCAGCCATCGAAGGGTTCTGCAGTTTGGCCAGTTCCGGTTGGGTCATGATGCCCAGGGACAGCACGTTCACCAGCATCAAAAACAGCAGCACGGTGATAAAACCGATCACGGTGGCGCGGCCCACGTCCGAGCGCTTCTCGGCGCGCGCCGAATACACGCTGGCGCCCTCGATGCCGATAAACACGAACACGGTGACCAACATCATGTTGCGCACCTGATCGACC
>NZ_VBVZ01000751.1 GCF_005863185.1 Pseudomonas edaphica | reverse complement strand
TCGCCACCCAACGCAGGACAAGCCTGCTCGCCACACGTCAGCTCCCACATTTGACCGCATGCGGTTTTAGTACCTTACAGCGCAGCCAGCACCGCCTCGAGCTTCTCCTGATCCCGCGCAAACTGGCGAATGCCTTCGGCGAGTTTTTCAGTCGCCATCGCATCTTCATTCGACGCCCAACGGAATTGCGCTTCGGTCAATGGCTGACGCGCTTCGCCTTCTACGCCCGGCGCCAATTTGCGTTGCAGCACGCCGTTATCGTCAGCCAGTTTTTGCAGCAGGTCAGGGCTGATGGTCAGGCGGTCGCAACCGGCCAGCTCTTCGATCTGGCTCAAGGTGCGGAAGCTGGCGCCCATCACCACGGTGTCGATTTTATTGGCCTTGTAGTAGTTGTAGATACGCGTCACCGACTGCACGCCCGGGTCTTCGGCACCGGTGTAGTCCAGGCCGGTGTTTTTGCGATACCAGTCGTAGATGCGGCCCACGAACGGCGAGATCAAAAACACCCCGGCATCTGCGCAGGCCTGGGCCTGGGCGAAGGAAAACAGCAGGGTGAGGTTGGTCTGGATACCGGCTTTTTCCAGGCGCTCGGCGGTGCGGATGCCTTCCCAGGTGGAGGCCAGTTTGATCAGCACGCGGTCGCGGCCGACACCGGCCTGGTCATACAGGGCGATCAGCTGGTTGGCCTTGGCCCGCAGCGCGTCTTCGTCGAACGACAAACGCGCGTCGACTTCAGTGGAAATACGCCCCGGAATCACCTTGAGAATGCCCGCGCCCACCGACACCGCAAAGTGATCGCAGGCCAGGTCCACATCGCCTTTGGACAGGCTCACGGCATTGCGCAGCAGCTCGGCGTATTCCGGGATGGCGGCGGCCTTGAGCAGCAGCGACGGGTTGGTGGTGGCGTCCACCGGGCGCAGGCGGCTGATGGCTTCCAGGTCGCCGGTGTCGCAGACCACGGTGGTGAATTGCTTGAGTTGTTCGAGCTTGGACGTCATGAGTGGCGGTCCCCAGGAAAAGAGTGAAGGTAGCTGTTGTACCATTTCCGGGGCGCCCTGTTTACCGCGCGTGCAAACCTGTCGCGGCCTTAAGGCTTCCAGGTCTGCACATCCTGCGCATCCACCGCCTTGGCGTAAGGCGTGCCTGTCATCACCGCGATTTTCTTGCGAAATAGCGCCAAGCTTAAAGTTATGAAAAGCATTCGATAAATACTCTTTCGATCTGAGCTTAGGGCGCTTTTTGCAGCGTCCGACCAATCGGGCATAACCATAGAGTTATATGATTCTTTCATAATTTTGCGTGATTAATATAATAAAAAGCGAACTTTCCCGCGAAGACGCTTTATGACCTCACGCCGCCAGATCCATTTGTCAGCCTTCCTGTTGAGCGGCCCGGTGGTGCACAGCCACGCGGTATGGCGCCACCCCGAAACCGTCGGCAATTACCTCGACCCCGAGTACTACACGCGTATCGCCAAAGTCGTGGAGGAAGGCTTGTTCGACTTCCTGTTTTTCGCCGATCGCCTGGCCGTGGGCGACCAGATGGGCGGCTCCCGTGAGTTTGCCTTGCGCTACGGCGCCCAGGACGCCACGCGCCTCGACCCGCTGCCGATCCTGTCGTACCTGGTGGGCCAGACCACCAAACTCGGCCTGGGCGCGACCCGTTCCACCACCTATTACGAACCGGCGCATATTGCCCGCGAATTCGCCACTTTGGACCACTTGTCCAAGGGCCGCGCGGCGTGGAATATCGTCACCTCGATGAATGACAGCGAAGGGCGCCTGTTCGGCAAGGCCAAGCACCTGGAGCATGACCTGCGCTACGACCGCGCCGATGAGTTTGTCGAGGTCGCGCTGAAACTCTGGAACAGTTGGGGCAAGGACGCGCTCAAGCTCGACCGCGAAAGCGGCGTGCTCGCCGACCCGGCATTGATTACCTCGGTGCAACACCAGGGCGAGTGGTTCCGGGTTGAAGGCCCGCTGAATATCCCGCGTTCGCCCCAGGGCCGGCCGGTGCTGATCCAGGCCGGGTCTTCCGGGCGGGGTCGGCGCTTTGGCGCACGGTGGGCCGAGGCGATTTTTACCATTCACCCGCACCTGGCGGCGATGCGGGCCTTTCGCGATGACGTGCGCGCCCAGGTGGTGCAACAAGGCCGCGCCGCCGACAGCTGCAAAATACTCACCGCGGTGATGCCGTTTATTGGCGGCAGCGAAGCCGAAGCCCGCGCCAAACGCGACCAGCACAACGCCCTGGCGCGGCCGGAGTTGGGGCTGGTGACGCTGGCTTCGCAGCTGAATGTGGACCTGTCGCCGTTCCCGTTGTCGGCCACCTTGGCCGAGGTGGCGCAATCGCCGCTGATCCACGCGGCGGCCGCTGAAAAGCTGCTGATGCAAGGCTCTGAGCTGACCCTGGAACAACTCGGCCGGATCTTCGCCAGCAGCGTGCGCGTGCCGCAACTGGTGGGCACCGGCGCGCAGATCGCCGACCAATTGGCTGAGCTGTTCGAGCAAGGCGGTTGCGACGGCTTTGTGATTTCGCCGGGGTACTTGCCGGGCTCGTTCACCGAATTTGTCGAAAGCGTGATTCCGCATTTGCAGCGCAAGGGCCTGTTCCGCACGGCGTACGAAGGTTCGACGTTGCGTGAGCACCTCGGTCTGGACTGATGCGCTCTATGTGGGAGCTGGCTTGCCTGCGAT
>NZ_VBVZ01000750.1 GCF_005863185.1 Pseudomonas edaphica | reverse complement strand
GACCCACCGCTATCGCAGGCAAGCCAGCTCCCACAGAAGGTTTTATCGCGCTTAAGATTTAACCAGCCTTGGTGGTGGCAGCTTCAACCTTGATCTCGGCGAAGTCTTCTTCGCGCAGCTCAGGCAGGTCTTTTGCGCAGTAGCTACTGCCCAACTCCTTCAATGCGCCGCACATACCGTCCAGCTTGCCATCCACGGCCTGCAGGTGGTCGAGCAACTGGCCAATGGCACGCGCCACCGGGTCGGGCATGTCTTCGCTGACACCGTAGGCATCGAAACCGATCTTCTCAGCCATCGCTTTGCGCTTGGCTTCCTGCTCGTCGCCGAGCTCCGGCTTGACGATGATGCGGCCGGGAATGCCCACCACCGTCGCGCCAGGCGGCACAGCCTTGGTCACCACAGCATTGGAGCCCACCTTGGCACCCGCGCCGACAGTGAACGGGCCAAGCACCTTGGCACCCGCCCCCACCACTACGCCATCGCCCAATGTCGGGTGGCGCTTGCCTTTATTCCACGTTGTGCCACCCAGGGTCACGCCCTGATACAGCGTCACGTCATCACCGATTTCGGCGGTTTCGCCAATCACGATGCCCATGCCATGGTCGATAAAGAAGCGACGACCCACCTTGGCGCCTGGATGAATCTCGATTCCGGTCAACCAGCGCCCAAAGTTCGACACCAGCCGTGCCAGCCATTTCCAGCCCATGCCCCATAAGACTGCGGACAGGCGGTGAATCCAGATCGCGTGCATGCCTGGGTAGCAGGTCAGCACTTCAAAGGCGTTGCGCGCCGCCGGGTCACGGTGGAAAACACTCTGGATATCTTCTCGCAAACGCTCGAACATTTTTAATCCTTCCGCTTAAGAAGCTCACCACGGGCCGCTTTCTGGGTTTCCGTGAGGATGCCACGCAATATGTTCATTTCTGCCCGGCTTACCGAGCTACGGCCGTACAATCGACGCAGGCGTGCCATCAAGTGCCGTGGTTTTTCCGGATCGAGAAACTCGATGGCCACCAGGGTTTGCTCCAGGTGCTCATAGAATCGCTCCAACTCGTCCATGGTGGCCAACTCGCCACTCTTGGTCGATGCGACCTCATCCTTCTCGACCTTGCTCGGCTGGCCTTCTGCAGCCAGCCAGGCCATGCGCACTTCGTAACTCAACACCTGCACCGCTGCCCCGAGGTTCAGCGAACTGAACTCAGGGTCTGATGGGATGTGCACGTGGTAATGACATCGCTGCAGCTCTTCATTGGTCAGGCCGGAGTCTTCACGGCCAAACACCAAAGCGATTTCAGCGCCACCTGCTGCCTCTTCCACCACCTTGGTGCCGCATTCGCGCGGATCCAGCAGTGGCCAGGGGATTCGACGGTCGCGAGCACTGGTGCCAAGCACCAGGTTGCAGCCGACCAAAGCGTCTTCCAAAGTGGCGACGACCTGGGCTTTTTCAAGGATGTCATTGGCGCCGGATGCACGGGCATCGGCCTCGTGGTGCGGGAACACACGCGGCTCGACCAGCACCAGGCGCGTCAGCCCCATGTTTTTCATGGCTCGCGCCACCCCGCCGATGTTGCCGGGATGACTGGTATTGACGAGGACGACACGGATGTTTTGCAGCAAGGGAGGCGCTCTCGGACACAGGAAAGGGGAGCAAATCTTACAGAACAGCCTAAGGTTATGCCATGAAAGCTAACGTCGTCCTTCACCTGAAGAAAGTTTCTGCTAGAATGCCCGGCTTTCTTTAACAACCTTAGGTGACACATCCATGCAGCCCATGCTGAATATCGCGCTGCGCGCCGCCCGCAGCGCCAGTGAATTGATCTTCCGCTCCATCGAGCGCCTGGATACCATCAAGGTCGACGAAAAAGACGCCAAGGATTATGTATCCGAGGTGGATCGCGCCGCTGAGCAAAAAATCATCGACGCGCTGCGCAAGGCCTACCCTACCCACGGCATCCTCGGTGAAGAAACCGGCTTGCACAAAGGCAGCGGCGAAGGCGAAGACTACCTGTGGATCATCGACCCACTGGACGGCACCACCAACTTCCTGCGCGGCATCCCACACTTTGCAGTCAGCATCGCCTGCAAATACCGTGGCCGCCTTGAACACGCCGTCGTACTCGACCCGGTTCGCCAGGAAGAATTCACCGCCAGCCGTGGCCGTGGCGCCCAGCTGAACGGTCGTCGCCTGCGCGTCAGCGGCCGTACCAGCCTGGACGGCGCCCTGCTGGGCACTGGCTTCCCGTTCCGTGACGACCAGATGGACAACCTGGAAAACTACCTGGGCATGTTCCGCGCCCTGGTTGGCCAGACCGCCGGCATCCGCCGCGCCGGTGCTGCCAGCCTGGACCTGGCGTATGTTGCCGCCGGTCGTTTTGATGCGTTCTGGGAGTCAGGCCTGTCCGAATGGGACATGGCTGCAGGCGCCCTGCTGATCCAGGAAGCTGGTGGCCTGGTGAGCGACTTTACCGGTGGTCACGATTTCCTTGAGAAAGGCCATGTGGTCGCCGGCAACACCAAATGCTTCAAGGCAGTACTGACGGCGATCCAGCCGCACCTGCCGGCTTCGCTGAAGCGCTAAGCGAGCGAGCACAAAAAAAGCACCCCGAGGGGTGCTTTTTTTGTGCCTGGGATTTGCTATCCCAGCAGCCAACACAATCCAATGTGGGAGCTGGCTTGCCTGCGATAGCGGTCTACCAG
>NZ_VBVZ01000074.1 GCF_005863185.1 Pseudomonas edaphica | reverse complement strand
GATCTACGGGCATTCGCTGGGCGGCGCCGTGGCTATCGATCTCGCCGCTGAGCTGAGCAAACAAGCGCCTGTGCCGGTGCGCGGGCTGGTGATCGAGTCCACCTTTACTTCCCTGGGGGATGCGGCCACCGCCGTGGCCAATACCTCATTGCCGGTGCGTTGGCTGCTGTCGCAGAAATTCGATTCCATCGACAAGATTGCCGACGTGCACATGCCGTTGCTGGTGGTGCACGGCCTGGCCGACCAGTACGTGCCACCGCGTTTCAGCCAGCAGTTGTTTGAAGCCGCCCAGGAGCCCAAGCGGTTGCTGCTCGTACCCGGCGCCACCCACAACAACAGCATGAGCCTGGCGGGTCGCAGTTATGGCCAGGCATTGGAAAAACTCATGCAGGCGAAGATGCCAGCAACGACGCCAGCAACCATCGCCACGCACTCCACAGGTCGCGACGGCGAGTCGTAATAGCAGTTTTCGGCACTGGGTTCGCGCTTGGCTGTCAAGCGCCAACCCTGCCCATACTGGCCCAAAACAGAATCTGATCAAATATTAACCGAAGGTTAAATCGCCAACCCTGCCGGGCCTTCGCAAAGTTATCCACAGAGATACCCACGGTTTTCGTGGACAACTCTTTTTACTTTTTTACGATTTTTTTGCTCAGCAAACCCCTGTGGGAAAGCTACCCGGCAGCAAAATCTCGCGATTCACATCGCGTATATCGTTATAGCCACACAGTGCCATCGACACATCCAGCTCGCGGGCGATGATGTCAAGCGCCTTGGTCACACCGACTTCACCCAACGCGCCCAAACCATACAAATGCGCCCGGCCGATCATGGTGCCTTTGGCCCCCAATGCCATGGCCTTGAGCACGTCCTGGCCGGAGCGAATGCCGCCATCGAGCCACACTTCAATCTGCTCGCCCACAGCCTCTGCAATCGCCGCCAATTGGCTGATGCTCGACGGTGCGCCATCGAGCTGGCGCCCACCGTGGTTGCTCACCACCAGCGCATCCGCACCGCAATTGGCGGCCAGCCGCGCGTCTTCCACATCCAGGATGCCCTTGATAATCAGCTTGCCGCCCCAGCATTGCTTGATCCATTCCACATCGTCCCAGCTCAGGCGCGGGTCGAATTGCTGGCCGATCCAGGATGACAGCGAAGTGATATCGGCCACGCCTTTGACATGCCCGACGATATTGCCGAAGCCATGGCGCTTGGTGCCGAGCATGCCCGCCACCCAACGCGGCTTGGTCAGCATATTGAGGATATTCGGCACAGTCAGCTTGGGCGGCGCCGACAAGCCGTTGATCAAGTCTTTGTGGCGTTGGCCGAGGATCTGCAAATCCAGAGTCAGCACCAACGCGTCCACACCGGCAGCCTTGGCGCGCTCGATCAACTGCTGCATAAACACGCGATCACGCATCACATACAACTGGAACCAGAACGGTTGGCCAACGTGGGCGGCGATGTCTTCCAGCGAACAAATGCTCATGGTCGACAAGGTATAACGCACGCCAAAAGCGGCAGCCGCGCGGGCGGTGAGGATCTCGCCATCGGCATGCTGCATGCCCGCCAGCCCAGTGGGCGCCAAAGCCACGGGCATGGCCATGTCCTGGCCGATCATGCTGGCGCGGATTGAACGCTCATCGATATTGCGCGCCACCCGCTGACGAAATTGGATGCGGGCAAAATCGCTTTCATTCGCCCGGTAAGTGCTTTCAGTCCAGGAGCCGGAGTCGGCGTAATCGTAGAACATCCGTGGGACACGTTTTTGCGCGAGCCTGCGTAAATCTTCGATGGTTGTGATCAACGGCATCTAGGTCACCTCTCCCTGAACTGAGCCTGGAGAGTAACCGCCCATCGGCTTGGTAACCAGCCATTGCGTTTGCGTGGACGGGTGATTAATCTTGCGCAAACACGCAAAAAGACGCACAACCATGCATAACACACATCAAGCTATCGACCTGCCTTCATTGCGCAAACAGAAGATTTTGCTGCTGCTGGAGCGCGACGGCAAAGTCACTGCGTCAGAATTGGTCGAGCACTTCGCCGTGTCCCAGGACACCATCCGCCGCGACCTCGGCGAACTCGCCGCCGCCGGGCTGCTGCAACGCGTACACGGCGGCGCCCTGCCCCGGCCCAAAGACACCGGCAAGGATTTTTTCACCCGCGTCGGCGAGACCAACGAAGCCAAGCGCCACCTCGCGCAACTCGCGGCGGACCGCGTAGAAGACGGCCAGATTGTGCTGTTCGATTCGGGCTCAACCACGCTGCGTATTGCCCAGTCATTGCCGCACGCCATTCGCCTGACGGTGGTCACGCCGTCACCGATGATTGCCATCGCCTTGGCGGACCACCCAAATGTCAAAGTGATTTTGGCCGGTGGCCAGATCAACCCGGCGACCCTCTCCACCAGCGGCCACGAAGCTGTACGCCTGATTCAGAGCATCCAGGCAGACCTGTTGTTTACCGGTGTCTGTGCATTGCACCCGCAAGTGGGCATCACTTCGCTGCACTTCGATGAAGTAACGGTCAAACAAGCCCTGCTCGACAGCGCCTCCCACGTGGTGGCCGTGACCATGGCCGACAAGCTCGGCGCGGTAGAACCCTTTGTGGTGGCGCCGTGCAGCCGTATTCATACGCTGATCACCGAGTGGCATGTGCCGAGTGTCGAGGCGTATGAGCAACTAGGCCTGGAAGTGCTGCGGGTAGAGGTCGAGTAGCAACAAGCCATCGGTCACGGCGTGATTGAATCAGCAGGCAGCCCAGTTGCTCCCCCAAGTGCAAGCAGTGTTCAAGGAACTCATCCAGTACCGTCTCGCAGTGCTGCAAGCGCAGTTCATGGGTGATGCCCTGGGCGCCTTGACCGAAAACCGAACGCCCGCAAAGTCCGGCCAGTGTGCGCGCGGCAGACTCCAGCCGGCACAGCGCACGAATAGCGGTGCCATCAAAACAGAACCTTGGCCGCGTCACGCATGAAAATCTCGATGGTTTTTGGCCCCACGCCGTCGAATTCGGCCAGGCGTTTTTCGAAGGCCTCACGGTTTTCGCTGGCGCTGCGCATGTGGCTGATCTTGCCCGCGTACTCGGCATTCAACTTGGCGCTGAGGTCCAGCAGACGCTGCGCCGTGCTTTCGTCGTAACGCACGTAATGGGCACGCCCGAGCATCGAAACCAGCTCACGCGACGTGCAATGTTGCAACTTGCGTGCAGTGTCGCGGCCCTCTTGCTCCACGATCACCTTGTAAGCCTGCGCCGCGATGGGCGCCTGAATACGCTTGCCCATCAGGAAGCTGGCGATAAACCACTTGAACAGGCTGGCGTCATCGTCGGGCGCAAGCTCAATGCCCAGTTCAGACGCCGTGATCGAACGGGCCATGCTCAGTGGCCCAGCTTGCGCTCGGCCTTGGCGGCCTGCTCGTTGATGGCGTCAGTCTGGCGTTCGGTGTCCTTGATCGACGTGGGCGTCAACACTTTGTCCACGGCTTTGGTCTTCGGGTTTGGCTGTTCCAGCGTCTGCCCCTTGGCAGGTTGTTGACGGCCTTTCTGGGCATCTTCAGAGCTGATGGGTTCCGGGGTTTTGTCGACAGTCTTGGGATCGGTCATGGTGAGTCTCCAGGCAATAGAAGGCCCGCAAAAAGCAGCAGGCGTCTATGCAGCAGAGGCCAGCGATTTTCGATAGTTCAGGATTTTTGCAGGTCGGCCCTCCTCGAAAACCACCCAAGAAAAAAGTCCAAATTAATTTAAACCTTTGCCGCCCACGCTCGATCCACTCTCCCACACCGCATGATTAATCCATCCAGCAGGAGAGACTCGACCATGAGCTCACAACTCAACGGCAAGAACATCCTCATCATCACCTCCAACACCGGCATCGAGCGCGACGAGCTGCTCAAGCCTCTGCAAACATTGCGTGGCTATGGTGCGACGGTGACGCATGGCTCCAGCAAAGGCGGCACCGTGCAGACGTTCGTCGGCGACACCGAGAAGGACCAGACCGTGGAATCCGAGGTCAAGCTGTCGCAGGTGCTGAGCAGTGACTTCGACGCGCTGGTGATTCCCGGTGGCACCGTGAACGCCGACACCCTGCGTCAGGACGCGGCCGCATTGAAGCTGATCAACGACTTCGTCAAAGCCGGCAAAACCGTCGCCGCCATCTGCCACGGGCCATGGGCGCTGATCGACGCCGGCGTGATCGAAGGCAAGACGCTCACCGCGTACAAGAGCGTGCGCATCGACCTTGAAAACGCCGGCGCTGCAGGCGTGGTAGATGCCCAGGTCAAGGAGTGCAAGGCCAATGGCTGGACCTTGATCACCTCGCGCACACCGGATGACCTGCCGGCATTCAACGAAGCGATTGCCAAGGCGGTCGCGGGATAACGGGCAGGCTTGAACGCAAACAGGCGCCCATGGGCGCCCATGGGCGCCTGTTTGCTGTGTGGCTTGTGTTCAGCGTTTACGGTGCTATTTATTTATGGTGCTGGTTATTTACGGTGCTGGGCCATCTCACGTTTTGGCCCGAACATGGCCCAGGCAATCAGCCCGAACAACGGCACAAAAATCAGAATGATCAACCACAACCCCTTGGTCTCCCAGCCGCCGGTGCTGCGCAACACGATGTTGATCGCCCACAATTCCAACGCCAGCAAAATCACCGCCAGCACGATCCAGATATAGTCTATTTGCATGCATCACCTCCTGAGGTCGTATGCATTAGGTCAAGGGATCGGCGTGAGGGTTCATTAAAAATGTCGGTTCATGGCCTTTCGTCGTGGCGGCGAAAAAAATCAAAACTTTGCCGGATCCCCTGCACTCCCAATTAATGCCTCCCTTCGGATTCAGAGCAAGGGCAGCTTTTGACAGGTGAAGCATGGAAAAGGATTCTCGTCATGAAGACCGGTATTTCCTGCAAGATCGTGTTAGTGATTTGCCTGACCGGGTGCTTGGCACCCCCCGCCTACGCAGCCTTCGGTGATGCCGTACCCGGTTCGGCCCTGCCTCCGGGCACCTACCCCAGCAGCCCGTCGGACAGCAACAAAAAAGCTGAAACGCCGCCGAAGGAAAAGACCTCCTCCAGCGGCACGTCAACCCAGCAGCAAGGCGGGAAGAAGACCCAGAAAAAAGCCCCAAAAAAAGGCCGTTGACCTAGCGCCATAACCGGCGGGCGCCTCCCGTCATGCGTCGCAACACCTGCGGATTGCCGCGCAGAGAATGCACGATCACCATGCCGATATGACCGACGATCAACACCAGCATTGTCCAGCCCAGCAAGCTATGAAAATTGCGCCCCAGGTCAATCATCCACTGGATTTTATCGCCCTCGAAACCCGCCATTATCGGCAGGCCAAACGCCGAAAACTCACGACCGGAGCCGTACTGGCGTACCAGCCCGATAACAGGGATAAGGAACATCAGCGCATACAGCACAGCATGCCCGACAGCAGCCGCACGGTTGAAACTCGGCGGGCGGTTGTGCCGGTTCAGCAGGTTCCAGCCGGCTCGCAGCATCAGCAGCACCAGCAAAAGCAGGCCCGCCGACTTGTGATACGGCCATAGCCACTTGTCCAGCGCAGAATCGGAGGACAGGAAGTGGACAACCGCCGAGCAATAACTCCAGGCAAACACAATTGCCATCAACCAATGCAAGGCCCGACTGACCGGGTCGTAGCGGTCGCTCGCGCAGAAGGAATGGGGCATCTCATCAGAAGTTTTCGTCATCTCAGCCTCTTATTAGTCTGTGCATTACAAAGACCGTGAAGATGGCATTCCCGGCAAAAAAATAGAATTGATGAGGATGCCCGCACGGAACATCAGGCCGTTTCCTACGAGATAATGGGACGCTCTTGTAGGCGGCGCGGTCAGCCCGTAAGAAAGAGCGAGGGCTGCTGCGCAGCCCAACGCAGGGCAAGCCTGCTCGCCACAGTGACGATGATCGTTCTGGAGCCACAGTGTCACCCAATGGGTTCGCCAGAACCTCAAGGCACCGGCAACCAGCCGCTGAAACCGTTTTTAGCCAGCGGGCACCAGGCAAAGTCGCCTGCCGGGTCCGGCAGTATCTGATGCTCAACGCCCGCCAAGGCGCTGCCCTTCCAGTCGAACACCCTTGCGTCTCGCCAGGCCAGGACCACGCCCTGGGCCTGGCTTTCATCGGCATTGATCCAGCGTGCTGCCGCGGCCGCCATAAAGGCTTCGATCGGCTCCTCATCGATGCGCGTCCGATACGAGGACGCCAACAGCCAGCGGCACACATTCAGGTGATAGGTCCAATCCTGGGCGACCTGGTTGCGATAGGCCCAGGTCATAAAGCTGCGGAACAAGTTCAAGCCCTCCGGCGGGTCGAGCTTGAGCAGCGCCGGGCAGATATCGAACAAGGTGTGCCAATACGGCAACAGGCGTGCATCCAGGTGCACGAAGCAGCGCGAATTGCTCGGGTATTCGGGGCGCAAGGGTTCCGCGCGCAAACGCGGGGATGCCTTGCTGACCAGGCGGCTGGCGCCTGCTGGCAAAGGTGGGTTCATGAAACGCACTCACAGTCGTGACGATAGAACGCCTCCTGATCACAGGAAGCCCAAGGCACACGTCAGAAAGTGGGGGAAGCGCGAGGGTTGGCCGACGGCCAGCAATAGCGTGGCGGTGCCTTGTTGCGCCGTTCATGGGCCGGGCGCGGGGTTTGCCCAAGGCCGAGCAGCCAGGCCAGGCCGATCATGAACACGATGGCCACGGTCACGGCCGCGCACACCGGGCAGGCAAAGTAGTTCGAGATGTTGCTGGAGGCCGTGTTTCCTGACCCTTTGTCGGAAAGCGGCGCCTGGCTGCCGTCCACCGAACAGAACGCCCCGCCGATACCATTGAGCTGCAGGCCCATCATCTGCCCATGCCCCAAACCGCAGACGAACAGGTTCATCAGCACGCAGAAGTACAGGGCCCAGGCGATCAGTGAACGGTCGGGGTGGCTCAATTTCATGGCGGCGACTCTACCACCGAAGCCGCAAAAGGATGAAGCGCCACGCGCCCCTGTGGCAGAACGTCGCAGATTACGTGGGCTGGCCGGGGTTGGTAGACTGTGCGCCCGCATCATTACTCCTTTTCAAAGCCTGAACTGTAGATCCAGAGCAATGCAGGCGTTTCACAGGATGCACAGTTGATGAGTACGTTATTCACCCGCCGCAAAGTGCTGACCGGTATGGGCCTGCTGGGCCTGGGCAGCCTGCTGGGCGGCTGTGACTACAGCCCCAAGCTGAACTTCAAGTACGGCAAGGACCTCAGTGACAAGATCATGGGCCGCACCTTCAAGCTCAAGAACACCGACGGCGAAACCGTCACCCTGAGTTCGTACCGTGGCCTGATGCCGGTGGTGTTCTTCGGCTTCACCCAATGCCCGGCCGTGTGCCCCACCACCCTGGCCCGTGCCGCCCAGGCCAAGAAGCTGATGGGCCGCGATGGCAAAATCATGCAGGTGGTGTTTATCACCCTCGACCCCGAGCGTGACACACCCGAATTGCTCGACCGCTACGTCAAGGCCTTCGACCCCAGCTTCGAAGCGCTGTATGGCACCCCGGAAGAAATCGCCGTGGCCGCCAAGGAGTTCGGCATCTTTTATGAAAAGATCCCGGCCGGAGACACCTACACCCTGTCCCACACCTCCACCAGTTTCGTGTTCGACACCCGCGGCAATCTGCGCCTGGGCCTGTCGGCATCCCTTACCGCTAAAGAGTGCGCAGAAGACCTGCTCACCGTCATGGAGGTCTGCTAATGACTGCCGTTCAAACCCTCAAGCGCCTGACATTCGGCCTCACCTTGCTGGGCCTCGCGGCGCACGCCAGCGCCCAGGTTCAGGTCAGCGATGCATGGGTACGCGCGACCGTGGCGGGCCAGACCTCCAGCGGCGCGTTCATGACCGTCACCGCCGACAGCGACAGCAAATTGCTCAGCGTGAAGTCGCCTGTGGCCAAGGACGTGCAGATTCATGAGATGAGCATGAAGGACGACGTAATGCGCATGGGCCCGGTGGATTCGGTGGCCCTGCCTGCCGGCAAAGCGGTCAAGCTCGACCCGGAGGGCTACCACGTGATGCTCATGGGCCTCACCGGCCAAATCAAGCAAGGCGACCAGGTGCCGTTGACCTTGACCCTGGAAAACGCCAAGGGTGAGAAGCAGACCGTTGAAGTAACAGCCCCTGCCCGCGCGCTGACCGATATGGGTGACATGGACCACAGCAAGATGCACTGAGAACCGCTGATGAATGTGGGAGCTGGCTTGCCTGCGATGCAAACACCTCGGTGTGTGAGGTAGACCGCGTTGATGCCATAGCAGGCAAGCCAGCTCCCACAGAAAAGCAGTTCGCGGCGCACACAAATGTGCTTTTGATCTTAATCTGGCAAGCGCTATCAGCCATATCCAAAACCTCTGCCATCAACACTTTCTATATATTTTCAATCTACCCAAACACCCGCTAGCCTGATTGCGCCGCAACGACGGCCCATAATTCCAACAATAAATCAGGTGTCTCTGTGAACAACACACCCCCCCAACGTGCTGTGAAAAGCCTGCTTTCCCTTGCCGTGGCCTTTGCCCTGTTCAACAGCCTCAGCGCCTATGCCGCCAACACCGGCGAGCTGCCCTGCACCACCACCGAACAATGCGCGGCCCAGGCGGCCAAGGTCGGCGCCACGCCCGACAGTTCCCAAACCGGACACAAGGCCAAGGGCGACCCCACCCAAACCCAATTCGCCTGGCTCAACCGCATCAACAAAGCCTCGATCGTGATGCTCACCGAAGAAGGCATCGTCAAGCCCGAGATGGGCCAGAAGATCGCCGGCGGTGTGCGCTACGCCATCGCCCAGGCCGAGCAGCCCGGCGGCACGCGCCCCAGTGATGTGCTGCAACTGGAAAAAATCATGACCGACAAGATCGGTCCCGAAGCCTCCTTGATCCACTCCGGCCGCAGCCGCCAGGACATGCTTGCCACCTACCGCCTGGCCGCCCTGCGCAGCCAGGTGCTGGCCTACAGCGAAGCGCTCAACGCCACACGCCAACGCCTGCTGAACATCGCCGACAAAAACGTCGACACCCTGGTGCCCGCCTACACCAACGGCGTGCAGGCCATGCCCATCAGCTATGCGCATTACCTGCTGGCCTTTGAAGCCGCGTTCGACCGCGATGGCCAGCGTATCCGCGAGCTGTACACACGCCTCAACCAGAGCCCGATGGGCACCGCCGTGCTGGCGAACTCGGCGTATCCGCTGAACCGTGAGCGCCTGGCCGAGCTGCTGGGCTTTGATGGCGTGCGCGAGAACTCGCTGGATTCCAGCCAGGTCTCGACCTATGACATTCCCATCGAAGCGGCCAATATGGCGTCATCGTCCGCCATCCGTGTGGGCGCGATGATTGGCGATATCCACACCCAGTATCATCAGATTCGCCCCTGGCTGTTGCTCGATGAGGAAGCCACCTACACCAGCAGCGCCATGCCGCAAAAACGCAACCCGGGCTTGCTGATGCGCGCGCGTGAGAGTGCCTCTGACGTGGTGGGTCTGGCCCAGGCCGTCACCTTGCGCGCGCATAACGTCACCACCGGCATGACCGACTACAAGTTCGCCTTCGACTCGCTGGGCGTGTTCCGCTCGACCCAGGAGATGTTCCACAGCCTCGACGCGGTGCTCGACGCGCTGCAGATCAACCCGCAGCGCGCGCTCGAAGAACTGGAGTCGGAATGGACCACCTCGATGGAACTGGCCGACACGCTGGAGCGCCAGTACAAAGTGCCGTTTCGCATCGGCCACAGCTTTGCCTCGCTGATCGTCACCGAAGCGCGCAGCAACGGCACCACGCCGAAGACCTTCGCCTATGCCGACGCGCAGAAACTGTATAGCCAGGCGGCGGACAAGTACAAATGGACGCCCAATACCCTGCCGCTCGATGAAGCAGGTTTTAGAGCGGCGCTGTCGCCCACCAACATGGTCCAGACCCGCAAAGGCACCGGCGGCCCGCAGCCACAGGAGGTCAAGCGCATGCTGGTGGAGGCGCGCAAGACGCTGCAGGCTGATCAGCAGTGGCTCAAGGAGCGGCATGAAAAGCTCAAAGGCGCCGAAACCCATCTCGACCAGGCCTTCGACAAGCTGGCCGACAGCAAACGCTGAACGGATTGTGGTGGTCGCAGGCTTTGGGCATATTGACGGCCGGGCCGCTTGCGGCCGCCCACCACTGCGTCTTGTCACGGGATAGGCCACCATGGAACTTCGCCATTTACGCTATTTCATCATGGTGGCCGAAGAACGACATTTCACCCGTGCCGCCGCACGCCTGAACATGCAACAACCGCCCCTGAGCCAGCAGATTCGTGCCCTGGAGCAGGAGCTGGGGTTCGATCTGTTCAAGCGCCACCCCAAGGGCGTGGACCTGACGGCCGGTGGCCTGGTGTTTCTTGAAGAAGCCCAAGCCATTTTGGCGCGTGTTGAGCATGGCGCACTCAAGGCCTCCCGCGTGGCCCAGGGCATCGAGGGCACCCTGGCCATCGGCTTCACCAGTTCGGCCGCCGCCCACGCGCTGATCCCGCGCATCATCCGCGCCTACCGCGAGCGCTACCCGGCGGTAGAGCTTTCGATCAATGAAGGCAGCGCCCGGGAATTGACCGAAGACGCCATCGAAAAACGCATCGACGTCGGCATCCTGCGCGCCCCGGTCAGCACCCATCAAAGCCTGAGCTTCCACCGCTTGCTCAACGAAGAAATGCTGCTGGTCCTGCCCACCGGCCACCCGTTGCTGGACGCCGCCGGCAGCGCCATCCCCCTTGGCGCACTCAAGGACGAACGCTTTATTCTGGTACGCCGCCCTGGCGCGCCGGGCATGTACGCCAACTTGATCACCGCCTGCCAGAACGCCGGTTTCGAACCCAGGATTGCCTTTGAAGTGGAACGCATGCTGACCAACGTCAGCCTGGTAGCGGCCGGCGAAGGCATCTCCGTGGTGCCGGCGTCGATGCGCGATGTACACCGTGACAGCGTGGTGTATTGCCGAATCAAAGACGCCAGGCCCAAGCTGCTGGCGCCGATTACGCTGGTGCGGCGCGCGTTTAATCCGTCGGCGCCGTTGCAGAATTTTATTGGGCTGGCGCGGGAGTTGGGGGCGGTGTATCGCAAAGGCTGAGACCCTTCACCCTCGGTTGCGTCATCAAATGAAACCCCTCGCTGAGCAATTCGACCGTGGCACGGATGCTTTCGGTCTGGCGCGGCACCGCGAACAACCCATAGTTGACGCTCAATGCGGCATTGCCAGCGGGCGCCAGCGCAATCACGCGCATGGTGTGCGGGTTGATATTGTCGGCAGGCAACAGGGCAACGCCCAAACCGTTTTCGACAGCCGCGCTGATCACACCGACGTTCGGGCTGGTGACGGTCACGCGAAAGTCGCGACCGGCCGCCAGTAATGCGTCGAACATCAAGCGTCGCCACGCGCAAGGCTCGGCGTACACGATCACGTCCAGAGGCAGCGCCGGATCGACTTCATCGTCAATCGCGCACACCCAATAAAGCGGCACATTCCAGGTGCGCACCGGGTCGGCGGCGAATACCGAGCTGACTCCGATGGCCACATCCAACAGGCCGTCGTGCCAGCGCTGCGCTAACGCATCGCCGTGGTCCACGGTGATTTCCATGTGCATATGCGGGCAGGTGCGGCGCAAACGGCCCAGCGCCGCCGGCAAGGTGGTGACCGCCACGTCTTCGGACAAGCCCACGCGCACAGTGCCCATCACCGTACGCTCCTTCAGGCGTGTGGCGACCGTTTCACCCAGGGCCAGGATGCGTGTGGCGTAGCTGAGCAACAACTCACCCTCGGTGGTGGGCACCACGCCACGCCCAGTTCGGCGCAGCAGGCGTTGCCCAAGCAGCTCCTCCAGACGGCGAATCTGCGCACTCAGGGCCGATTGCGCCCTGCCCGCCTGCTGGGCGGCGCCACTGAGGCTGCCGTGGTGGCACACCGCAACGAAAGTGCGCAGCAAATACGGTTCGAAGGCATCGGATATCATGTTTGGCATAACTCTGAATCAACTGTTATGAGCCTACCTTGATAGCTTGCCGATGGCTACGCTGCTCAGCCTGTTCAATCAGTGAGTAATACGCCATGAACCACACCGAAAACACACGCATCGTTTTGGCCGCACGCCCCGACGGGCGCCCGACAACCAGCGACTTCCGCCTGGAACACTCACCGGTCCCCGAACCCGCCGACGGCGAAGTGTTGCTGGAAAACCTCTACCTGTCCCTCGACCCCTATATGCGCTGGCGCATGAGCGCGGCCAAATCCTATGCCGAGCCGGTGGGCATTGGCGAAGTGATGGTGGGTGGCACCGTCGCGCGCATCAAACAGTCGCGTCACAGCGATTGGCACGAAGGCGATACAGTGCTGGCCTACGCCGGTTGGCAGCGTTTTGCCTTATCCAACGGCCAGGATTTGCGCCGCCTCGACCCCAGCATCGCCCATCCCACCACTGCGCTCGGTGTACTCGGCATGCCGGGGTTTACCGCCTACGCCGGGCTGCTGAATATCGGTAAGCCAAAACCGGGCGATACCGTCGTGGTGGCAGCGGCCAGTGGCGCAGTCGGCTCGGTGGTCGGCCAGATCGCTCGGCTGCAGGGTGCCCGCGCCGTGGGGATCGCCGGCGGCGCCGACAAGTGTGCTTTCGTGAAGGATGAACTGGGCTTTGATGCAGTCATCGACCACCGCGCGCCGGACTTTGCCGAGCAACTGGCCAAGGCCTGCCCGGACGGCATTGATGTGTACTTCGAAAACGTCGCCGGGCCGGTGTGGGACGCGGTGCGCCCACTGCTCAATAACTTCGCGCGGATTCCGGTGTGCGGGCTGATCGCCCACTACAACGACGGCGCTATCCAGCACGCACAGGCCGACCGGCTGCCGGCGACGATGCATGACATCCTCGCCAAGAGCCTGACGGTGCGCGGGTTTATCCAGACCGAATTTGTCGACCAACAACAAGACAGGTTCTTGCAGGAAGCTGCGCAGTGGATCGCCGAGGGCAAACTGAAATTTCGCGAAGACATCATCGACGGTCTGGCCCAGGCACCTGAGGCGTTTATCGGGCTGCTGGAGGGGCGTAATTTCGGCAAGTTGATCGTGCGCCTCAATCCACAATAAACAGCTTCGCACCACTGTGGGTGGATGAGCGATGGCCTTCCATGTCATTGCCCACCTGGTAACTCATCCCGGCCGTCAGCGTGAACTGGCGGCCGTCTTCCAATTCCGTGTGCAATTCCCCTTCAAGACACAGCAATACATGCCCGCGCCAGCACCAGTGATCGGCCAGATAGCCAGGGGTGTACTCGACCATGCGCACGCGGGTGGTGCCGAAGTGGCAGGTACGCCACAGGGCATTGCCGGTAACGCCCGGGTGAAGTTCCGGCTCGACGGTGGACCAGTCGGTGGTGCCAAACGGGACAGCGGTCAGTTCCATGGTGGGCTCGGTCGTCAGTTAACGTGGCACGACACTATCCGCCTGACACCCGCAGCGACAGACACAGATCGCCAGCTTTTGTGAGATACAGGCGCCCACGCTTGTTATCCTGCCCATCCTGCCCTCATGGACGCGTGCTTATGCAGATCGACCCCGCTTTCATCCTTCATGAAACCGAGCACTGGCGGCTCAACCATCATCTGGCGTCAAAGCTGCCGGGCTACCTGATGCTGGGCGCCAAAGCGCCGATCGACTCCCTGGCGGCTATGCCCGAGGCCGCGTTGGCTGAACTGGGTGGCCTGCTCGCCAAAACCCAACGGGTGATGGAGGCACAGCTGCGGCCGAGGTGGCTGTATATCAGCCGCTACGGACACATGCCGGGCTTGCCGCTGCACTTTCACTTCATCCCGGTGCATGACTGGGTGGAGCAGGCGTTTTGGCGAGATGAGCGCTATCGGGTGCTGCAAGGTTTTGGCTCAAAGGAACAAGGGCTGACCGATGGGGCTGAGCTGACGCTGTTCGTATGGCGCGAATTTGGCGAGAGCCTTACACCGCCGCCCGTCCAAGGCCCCACCGTGGAACAGGTTATTCAAACACTGCGCACAGCCTTCGGCGCCGAATGAAATCAACGGTGGGAGCTGTCGAGCCCCGGCGAGGCTGCGAAGGCGGCGGCACTGGCGAAATATTAGCTGCCTGACCCACCGCTTTCGCAGCCTCGCTAAAGCTCGACAGCTCCCACAGGGGATTGACTGTGTTGGTTAGATCTCAGTTCGCAGGGCCATCGCGCCATACACCCCCCCCAGCAACAAAGATCCAATGTGGGAGCTGTCGAGCCCCGGCGAGGCTGCGAAGGCGGCGGCACTGGCGATACATAAGTAGCCTGACCCACCGCTTTCGCAGCCTCGCTAAAGCTCGACAGCTCCCACAGGGGATTGGCTGTGTTGGTTAGATCTCAGTTCGCAGGGCCATCGCGGCAGGCACAATTCCCCTCAGCGACAAAGCTCAAAGGTGGCAAGAGTCAAAGCCGTTTTACCATTGGGATACACGCCAACGCCAACCCCGAAGGCGAGTGATACACCGCCTGCTCCTCACCCACATACCCGCAGGTCCGGTAGAAGCTCGCCGCATTCAACGTCGCGTCCAGCACGACCTCTTCAATCGCCAGTTCCCGCGCGAGCTTTTCCAGGTGATCCAGCATGGTCTTGCCGTAACCACGGCCAGTAAACGCCGGCAGCACAAACAGCGCGCCCACTTCGTTGTTGTCCAGATCGAGCATGCCGGTGGCGACCGGTACGTCATTGACCCAGCCCAGGTAAAACGGCTTGTCCATCAGTGTGTCGTAACCGTCTTCGGCGCTGCCGCGTGTCCACAGCGCCATTTGCTCAGCGGTGTAGGCGCCGATGCATTGGCTGCGGATGGCCAACAGACGAATGTCGAACGCCGCCTGGGCGTCCGCTTGGGTGGCGCGTTTGATCGCTAGCATTGCTCTCTCCATCCATGACCTCACCGTGCCATTAGCACACTTGTGCTAATCGACCCCTTTACCCGGCGGCGCTATATTCCTCGGCACTTCCAACGCTCCCCCCGGCACCGCACACCTGTTGCGCGAGGGTGCATTGCGCGTTGGAAAAACCAAAACAATCCCAAGGAAGAAGCATCATGAACCTGCACGCTCCCGTTACCCGTCTCACCCTGCTCGGCGCCCTGATCATCGGTGTCGCCGGTTGCAGCAACGTCAAGCCCAGCGAAGACCATCTCAAGACGCTTTCGGAAACCAACCTCGGTGAACCGGTCAAGCGTATCTCCAATGTACGCAGCGACTCCATGACCACCTACTACATCGCCAGCGCCGCCTCCGGCGATTACAACTGCTCAGTGCCCAGCGGTGCCAGCGGTGGCATGTTTGCCGTGGCCAGCTTTGGCCTGATGAAGCCTGCCGCCTACTGCCAGCCCAAGGGCGCTCGGGGCAATGGCCTGACGCCGTTTAACCAGTAACGCCCGATTGGCTGAGGTCACGCAGCGTGCCGCGCAATTCTGCAGGCCGCACCGGTTTGGACAGAATCGCGATCTGGCGGTCGTGCAAGGCCGCCTGGATTTTCTCCACGTCGTGGCCGGTGAGGATCAGCGCCGGCACCGCCCAGCCGCGTTGCTCGCGCAGGGCGTCGATGCATTCGATGCCGGTGGCGTGGTTGCCCAGGTCGTAGTCGGCGACGATGATGTCGCAATCGCTGGCCAGGCCTTGCCCGCTGGATTCGGCCTGCACCTCGCAGCCCCAGCGCTCCAGCAAGGCCTGGGTGGCCAGCAGCACGTTGTGGTCATCTTCCACCAGGCAGACTTTCAAACCCGTCAGCAGGCCGGCCTGGCGCGCGTCGTCGCGCGCAGCCGGTTGGCGTGGCGCCGTCGCCAATGCCAGGCCATGCAGGCTCACAGAGGTGCCATGGCCCACCCGTGATCGCAGGCTCACTTGCACCCCCATCAATTGCCCCAGGCGCTTGACGATGGACAGCCCCAGGCCCACGCCTTCGACGTCCTTGTCGCGCAGTTGGCGGACCCGATAAAACTCTTCGAAGACCTTCACCTGATGCTCCTCGGCAATACCGCGCCCCTGGTCATGCACCTCCACCGACAACCCGCCGTCGCGCACGCGCACGCCGATCAGCACGGGCCGTTGTGCGCCGTATTTAAAGCAATTGGAGAGCAGGTTTTGCACCATCGTCGCCAGCATCGCGGGGTCGACCTGCACCCAATGCGCACACGGTCGCAGGCGCAGTTGCACCCCGGCCCAATGCGCCGCTTCGGCGTGTTGGCGCACCAGGTCGGCGAGGAATTCGCCCAAGTGAATCACCTGGTACTTGGGCAACAGCCTGCCGTTGTCGAGGGTGTAAAGGTCGAGAATCGAACGGAACAGCTGCGACACGTTGAGCAGCGAGCGGTCGATATTGTCCACCAAGCGCTGCTCAGCCTCGCCCAACTGCGCTTCACGCAAACAGGCGGTGAAC
>NZ_VBVZ01000749.1 GCF_005863185.1 Pseudomonas edaphica | reverse complement strand
GGGGTGAGCATTGCCCCGTCGCTTGGGCGCGATACCCGTCGTGAGGTAATTCATCGCCTGATTGGCCCGGCACGCCACCTGCACATCCAGCAACGCCATGTCGATATGCTGCCCACCGCCGTCATGATCCCGATGAGCCAGCGCCGCCAGGATCGCCACGGTCGAGTACAGCCCCGTCAGGATATCCGTCAACGCCACGCCCACCTTTACCGGCCCAGCTCCCTCATCACCCTCGGGCCGACCGGTCAGGCTCATAAGCCCACCCAGCCCCTGGATCATAAAGTCGTAGCCTGCACGCGTCGCATAAGGCCCCGTCTGGCCGAAGCCTGTGATCGAGCAATAGATCAACTCTGGATTGATTTCCTTGAGCGATTCATAGTCCAGCCCATACGCCGCCAGACCACCCACCTTGAAGTTCTCGATCAGGATATCGGACTTGGCCGCCAGGTCGCGCACCAACTTCTGCCCCTCCGGGCGCGTGAAGTCGATGGTCACCGACTCCTTGTTACGGTTGGCCGACAGGTAATACGCCGCCTCACTGGTGTTCTCGCCATAGGCGTCTTTAAGGAAGGGCGGCCCCCATGCCCGCGTATCATCGCCACTGCCCGGCCGCTCAACCTTGATCACCTCGGCCCCAAGGTCTGCAAGGATCTGTCCGGACCACGGGCCGGCCAGCACTCGTGACAAATCCAATACCCGCAGATGTGAAAGCGCACCCATGCCGTTCTCCTATTAATAGAACGCTTGAAGACCGGTCTGCGCGCGCCCAAGAATCAAGGCGTGCACGTCATGGGTGCCCTCATAGGTATTGACCACCTCCAGGTTGACCAGGTGACGCGCCACCCCGAACTCATCCGAAATACCGTTGCCGCCCAACATGTCCCGCGCCATGCGCGCGATATCCAGGGACTTGCCACACGAGTTGCGCTTCATGATCGACGTGATCTCAACCGCCGCCGTCCCTTCATCCTTCATGCGCCCCAAACGCAGGCAGCCTTGCAAGGCCAGGGTGATTTCGGTCTGCATATCTGCCAGCTTCTTCTGGATCAGTTGGGTAGCCGCCAAGGGCCGCCCAAACTGCTGACGGTCCAGGGTGTACTGGCGAGCGGTATGCCAGCAAAACTCGGCAGCCCCCAGCGCCCCCCAGGAAATGCCATAGCGTGCCGAGTTAAGACAAGTGAAAGGCCCCTTCAGGCCGCGCACGTCCGGGAAGATGTTCTCCTCGGGTACAAACACGTTATCCATGACGATCTCACCGGTAATCGAAGCCCGCAGGCCGACCTTGCCGTGAATCGCCGGAGCGCTCAGCCCCTTCCACCCCTTCTCCAGGACAAAACCACGGATATCACCCGCATCGTCCTTACCCCACACCACAAACACATCGGCGATCGGGCTGTTGGTGATCCACATCTTGGCGCCGGTCAGGCTGTAGCCGCCATCGACCTTACGTGCACGGGTAATCATCGCACCCGGGTCAGAACCGTGGTTAGGCTCGGTCAGGCCGAAACAGCCGATCCACTCGCCCGATGCCAGCTTTGGCAGGTACTTCTGCTTTTGCGCCTCGGTGCCAAATTCGTTGATCGGCACCATCACCAATGACGACTGCACACTCATCATTGAGCGATAACCGGAGTCGACACGCTCCACCTCACGGGCAATCAGCCCGTAGCTCACGTAGTTCAGGCCACTGCCGCCGTACTGCTCAGGGATCATCGCGCCCAGCAGGCCGGTTTCACCCATCTCGCGAAAAATCGCAGGGTCGGTCTTTTCATGGCGAAAGGCTTCGAGCACACGCGGCGCCAGCTTGTCCTGGGCGAATTGCTCAGCACTGTCGCGCACCATGCGCTCTTCTTCGGTGAGCTGTTGATCCAGCAACAGCGGATCGATCCAGTTGAAGCTTGCCTTGCCAGCCATGAATAAGTCCTCGGGGAAGAAAACAGAAGTCGTGGATGCAGCCTAGGCCTAGCAACCGCAGAGGGCAAACGAGGTTTATGCATAGGGTTGTGCTAATTTCTCACTTCGTAATGAGCTAGAAGCGCACAAATGCGCTTTATGAGTGAGTACAACGTACATGCGCAGAAAAATTCCCAGCACCACCGCCCTGGTCAGCTTTGAAGCAGCGGCCCGCCACGAGAGCTTTACCAAGGCGGCGCACGAGCTTTCACTCACTCAAGGCGCCATCTGTCGACAGATCGCCAGTCTGGAGGAGTTTTTGAGTGTCGAGCTATTTCGACGCTCACGGCGGGGCGTCAAGCTGACGGAGGCAGGGCTTTCTTATAGCCGTCGCGTTGCCATGCAACTGGACGCCGTAGAACGCGATACCTTGTCGGTCATGGGGCAGCAAGGTGCGAATGTCATCGAGCTGGCAGTGGTGCCAACGTTCGGCACCCAATGGCTGATCCCACGGCTTAAGGACTTCCAGCACCAACACCCGGAAGTCACGGTCAATCTCACCAACCGCACGCGCCCTTTTTTGTTTGCCGACACCGAGTTCGACGCCGCCATCTACTTTGGCGATGCCGATTGGTCGGGCACCGAATCCCACCGACTGATGGGCGAAAACCCCGTTCCCGTGTGCAGTCCGCGCTTACTGGGCAGCCGTGCCCACTTCAGCCCGGAAGAGATCGCCCAACTGCCACTGCTGCAACAAACCACTCGGCCATATGCCTGGCGCCAGTGGTTCAGCGCGCAACAACTGAAC
>NZ_VBVZ01000748.1 GCF_005863185.1 Pseudomonas edaphica | reverse complement strand
GTGGGAGCTGGCTTGCCTGCGATGGCGGTGTACCAGCCAGCAAATGCAGGACTGACACACCGCCATCGCAGGCAAGCCAGCTCCCACCTTTTAAAGCATTCCAAACCCGGTGTTTCAGTGAGGCCGGGATACAGGCAAGATAAAGGCCTGCAAGTTAGAACACAGGATGCTTACCGTGACCGAAGCTTTTGTTGTCGTTCAAACCGCTGAAGAAGCCGTGGACCGGCTGGCGGCTCTGCATGAGCGTGCCACTGGCGCGCTTAACCAAGCCCTCAAGCAATACCTCAAGGACCGCGTCGAGCCTGACGCCGAACAACGTGCGCAGTTCCGCTACCCGGAACTGCGCCTGACCTACCACTGCCACGGCGAAGTCCCACAGACCACCCGCGCATACGCCAAGGTGCAATTGCCGGGAACCTACAGTGTCACCGTCACCCATCCGGCGGCGTTCCGTAAGTACCTGCTGGAGCAACTGGTGCCGTTGATGCACGACTTCACCGTGACGGTGGAAGTCGGCGTCAGCCAGCAGAATATTCCCTACCCGTATGTGGTGGAGCAGGGTGATGAACTGGCTGGCTCAGGTGTCACCGCCGCGACCCTCGCCCGTGTGTTCCCCAGCACTGACTTGTCTGCCGCCACCGACGGCATTGCCGATGGCCTCTACGACTGGGAAAACACCGACCCGCTGCCGCTGGCGTTGTTCGATGCGGCGCGCGTGGACTTTTCCCTGCGCCGGCTGGTGCACTACACCGGCAGCGACTGGCGCCATGTGCAGCCATGGATCCTGCTGACCAACTACCACCGCTATGTTGACCAGTTCATCCTGCATGGCCTGGAGCAACTGCGCAGCGACCCGCGGTTTATTCGCATGGTGCTGCCGGGTAACGTGATCATCGACAAGAGCATGGACCACGGTGAAGCGTCGGCCATTGCCGCAGGCGTGGTCTGGCATCGCTACCAGATGCCGGCCTATCACTTGCAGGCCGCCGACGGCCACGGTGTGACGCTGGTGAACATCGGCGTTGGCCCGTCCAACGCAAAAAACATCACCGACCACCTGGCCGTGCTGCGCCCGCATTGCTGGCTGATGATCGGCCACTGCGGTGGCCTGCGCCAATCCCAGACCATCGGCGACTACGTATTGGCTCACGCCTATATGCGCCGCGACGGGATTCTCGACCGCGTCGTCCCGCCGAATATCCCGATCCCGGCGCTGGCCGAAGTGCAGATGGCCTTGCAGCAAGCCGCTGCCAATGTCACCGGCGAGAAAGGCGAAGAGCTGAAAAAGCGCCTGCGCACCGGCACCGTGCTGACCTACGACGACCGCAACTGGGAACTGCGCTGGGCGCAAGAGCGCCCACTGATCAACCTGTCCCGCGCGGTGGCGGTGGACATGGAAAGCGGCACCATCGCGGCCCAAGGCTACCGTTTGCGGGTTCCGTACGGCACTTTGCTGTGCGTGTCGGACAAGCCGCTGCACAGCGAGATCAAGCTGCCGGGTTCGGCCAACGCGTTTTATGAGCGTGCGGTCAGCCAGCACTTGAAAATCGGCATCGAGGCGGTGGATTTGTTGCGCACCGAACTCAACTCGCTGCACTCGCGCAAACTGCGCAGTTTCGACGAGCCGCCGTTCCGCTAAGCGGTTGGGATGGTCATTTAGCGGTCAGGCCACTAGCATTGTCGGTCCTGACCGTTAGATGTTCCTTTGCCATGTCCCGTCCTGCCCGCCCCGATTCGCGCCGCCCTGGCGTGAAACCCCCGTACTCCGCAACGCGGCGTGTCGCCAAGGCGCCACCGGCCGAGCCGAAGTTGATCCTGTTCAACAAGCCCTTCGATGTGCTGACCCAGTTCAGCGACGAAGGCGGGCGCGCGACCCTCAAGGATTTTATCGATATCCCCGGCATCTACCCGGCCGGTCGCCTGGACCGTGACAGTGAGGGGCTGTTGCTGCTGACCAACGATGGCCAGTTACAGGCGCGCATTGCCGACCCCAAGCACAAGCTGGCGAAAACCTACTGGGTGCAAGTTGAAGGCGAGCCCACCGAAGAGCAGTTGCAACGCCTGCGTGACGGTGTGGAGCTTAATGACGGCATGACCTTGCCCGCCGAAGCGCGGCAGTTGGACGAGCCCGAACTGTGGCCGCGCAATCCGCCGGTGCGCTTTCGCAAAAGCGTGCCGACGCACTGGCTGGAGCTGGTCATTCGTGAGGGGCGTAACCGCCAGGTGCGGCGCATGACCGCTGCGGTGGGCTTGCCCACCTTGCGCCTGGTGCGCGTGCGTATTGGTGACTGGTCGATTGATGGCCTGGACCAGGGCCAATGGAAGGCAGTGCCGGCGCGTTTATAAAGCGCCGGACTCGATCAGGCCGATCACCACGCTCTTGATGATGAACGCGGCCACGCCCAGGCCCAGCACAAAAAACAGGATGAACGACCCAAAGCGTCCGGCCTTGGATTTTTTCGCCAGGTCCCAGACGATAAAGCCCATGAAGATGATCAGGATAGTGACCAGGCCGGTCATCATCCATTCTTCAAAGAGGGCGGGGTCGATGTTGTTCATGGGGATTTTTTCCGACAGGGCAGGCGGGAAGTATAAAGCAGGGCTTCAGGCACAACATTGACCTGCGTCGTAACGCGGTCAATGTGGGAGCTGGCTTGCCTGCGATAGCGGTGTGTCAGCTAAGGATATGCCACTGATCCAC
>NZ_VBVZ01000747.1 GCF_005863185.1 Pseudomonas edaphica | reverse complement strand
TGCAGTCTGGGTGCCTTGGGTCAGGCGTACCGGCGATTGCGCGTTGGGCGTCATCACCGCCAATTGCGGGCGTTGTTGCAGATGATGCGGCACGGCCTGGCTAAGTTGCGCAGGATCATTACTGCCGGTGGATTGGAAATGAAACATCACCAGTGCAGCCAAGGCTATGGTGTTGAGGGCTAACAGAAGGGCACTGTTCATGGTCATGTTCTCCGCTAAACGCCGTGGCTGGATGGGTTTGTAGGAGAAGTATTGCAGGTCCCGTGCCAATCTATTATTTCATTAAAATCAATGACTTGAGTCTACTTTAAAGTGGCGTCGGGTTGCAATTTGCAATGATGGCATTTTGGGGTAGTGCATTTTGCACGACAGCATCCAGGCCCCGTGGCTGCGGGGCAACGCGGGCCTCGGTCGAAAAGGATCGGCCTACACTCAAAAAGCCCACGGACGACATGACAAAACCCACCTTGGCCGTTAACATGCACGCCGTCCGTCGCTGTGCCCCGTGCCCGATGGCTGTCATTTGTCCCAGTAGCTCAATTGGATAGAGCATCCCCCTCCTAAGGGGAAGGTTGGCCGTTCGAACCGGCCCTGGGACACCATCTTCAAAAGCCCTGCACAGGTTGTCCTGGCAGGGCTTTTTTGTGCGTGCCTGCAACACCGGTCGAACCTTGCCGCCTGTCAGGGTTCACAGCAGGTGCGCAGTGTGTTTCTCGTCGCTTTTGTACGTTGCATATGTACCTTGCATGCGGCCAGGCAGCGTCTGAACGATTAAGCAAAATATTCCCCGGAAAACGGCCCGCTGCGTCTGTCCGCTCCCGGCAACCCCGGACTATCATGCTGATAGCCCTGTCCCTCACTGCAAGGAGCCGCTCGGAACGCCGATGCGCCAGATCTGGAAATCTTTTCGAGCCCTTTATTTCGCCTCCTTGATGATGTTGATCGGGTCCGGCCTGCTCAGCACTTACCTTGCCTTGCGTCTGGCAGCCGACCACGTCGACAGCCTGTGGGTGGGTGCGCTGATGGCGGCCAACTACTTCGGCCTGGTGCTGGGCGGCAAGATCGGGCATCGCCTGATTGCCCGCGTCGGGCATATTCGCGCGTATGCCACCTGTGCCGGGATTGTCGGCGCGGCGGTGTTGGGCCACGGCCTCATCAACTGGCTGCCGGCCTGGATTGTGCTGCGGATGATCGTGGGCCTGGGGATGATGTGCCAGTACATGGTTATCGAAAGCTGGCTCAATGAGCAGGCGGACGCCAAGCAGCGTGGCGTGGTATTCAGCGGCTATATGATCGCCTCCTACCTTGGGCTGGTATTGGGTCAGTTGATTCTGGTCATGCACCCGCAGCTTGGCCTCGAATTGCTCATGCTCGTGGCGCTGTGCTTTGCCTTGTGCCTGGTGCCGGTGGCCATGACCCGACGCATTCACCCGGCGCCTCTGCACCCTGCGCCTATGGAGCCGCGCTTCTTTATCAAGCGTGTGCCGCAGTCGCTGAGTACGGTGCTGGGCGCGGGGCTGATCGTTGGCTCGTTCTACGGCCTGGCGCCGTTGTATGCCTCGCAGCAAGGCTTGAGCACCGAGCAGGTCGGCCTGTTCATGGGTAGCTGCATCTTTGCCGGTCTGTTGGTGCAGTGGCCATTGGGTTGGTTGTCGGACCGCTATGATCGTGCCTTGCTGATTCGCTGCTTTGCCTTGTGCCTGGCGGTGGCGGCGTTGCCATTGGCCGTGATGACCCAAGTGCCGCTGGAAGTGCTGTTTGTGGCTGGCTTCCTGTGTTCGCTGGTGCAGTTCTGCCTGTATCCGTTGGCTGTGGCGTTCTCCAATGACCATGTGGAAGGTGATCGCCGCGTGTCGCTGACGGCCATGTTGCTGGTGACCTACGGCATCGGCGCGAGTGTCGGGCCGCTGTTGGCGGGTGTGGTGATGAAGCTGTTCGGCAGCCACATGCTGTACGCCTTTTTCAGCCTGTGTGCATTGGTCCTGGTATGGCGGATCCGGCCGAAGGCGGTGACTAACCTGCATCAGGTGGACGATGCGCCGCTGCATCACGTGGCGATGCCCGACAGCATGTCCAGCTCGCCGCTGGTGGCCTGCCTTGACCCGCGGGTGGATGAAGCGGTGGTGCAGGAGCAAATGCAGAGCGTGGTGCCCGACCCGGAACCTGAAATCGAAACTGACCCGCAACAACCCGCGGATGAACCGGCTTTTGAAGGGCCGCCGGAGCCTCTGGGGCCGGACGAGCATCCCCATGACTTGAGTAGGGCAGATCCCATCAGGATCTGCCCGTTTTTATTGATACGGCCTTTAAGGCTTAAAGGTCGTCGTCTTTGTCAAAGCGCCGCGCTTCACGCTGCAACTGATACACAAAACGTTCAACCTGGCGCTGAACCAAGCCGCTCATGTTATGGAAGCGCACGCCGGCGAAGGTGGTGTTGATCTTGTCTTCGACGTGCAAGTAACGCAGCTCCACCGAGGTGGTCATGCTGCCAAAGGGCAGGGCGGCGATAAAGCGGTCATAGACCTGGCCCAGCTGCAGGCGATCGGAAATGTCGCCTTCAAAACGCAGCTTGCAGCCGGTGGCGGAGATGTCCAGCAGTTTGCCGCTGATCGGTGCCTTGAGCTTTTCGCCACCCAGCTCGATGCTTACCAGTTGGGCCAGCTTCAACGCTGCCCGAAAGGCATTGCGACGCTGATGGTAGACC
>NZ_VBVZ01000746.1 GCF_005863185.1 Pseudomonas edaphica | reverse complement strand
GAGTTGCAAAGGACGGCGAAGTCTACGCGTTGACGCTGTGGTCAGGAAAAAACCTGTGTTGCTGATTTGTAATGCGCTTTCCCGGTAGAGGATAAACCCCTGTGGGAACTGGCCCATGTGGGAGCTGGCCAGCTCCCACACTCGAACTACGCATCCCTGTACACTGCTGGTCCGCGAAAGGAGCCTGCCATGCTGATTATTGCCGACGAAAATATCCCGCTGCTCGATGCCTTTTTTGAAGGGTTTGGCGAGATTCGCCGCGTACCCGGGCGTTCCATCGACCGAGCCATGGTCGAGCAGGCCGATGTGCTGCTGGTGCGCTCGGTAACAAACGTCAATCGTGCCTTGTTGGACGGCACTCAAGTGCGCTTTGTGGGCACCTGCACCATTGGCACCGATCACCTGGACCTGGATTACTTCAAACAGGCCGGTATCACCTGGTCCAGCGCCCCGGGCTGTAATGCCCGAGGCGTGGTGGACTATGTGCTGGGCAGCTTGCAGACCCTGGCCGAGATCGAAGGCGCCGACCTGAACCAGCGCACTTATGGCATCGTCGGTGCCGGTGAAGTGGGCGGGCGTCTGGTCAAGGTGCTTAAAGGTCTGGGTTGGAACGTGCTGGTGTGCGACCCGCCGCGCCAGATTGCCGAAGACGGTGATTACGTCAGCCTGCAGCAGATTATCGAGCAGTGCGATGTGATCAGCCTGCACACGCCGCTGACCAAGTCTGGTAACGGCTCCACCTGGCACCTGTTTGATCGTGAACGCCTTGGTCGCCTCAAGCCCGGCACCTGGCTGATCAACGCCAGCCGCGGCCCTGTCGTCGATAACGCGGCCTTGCGCGAAGTACTGCTGGAGCGCGAAGACCTGCAAGCCGTGCTGGACGTGTGGGAAGGCGAGCCCGAAGTGGACGTCGACCTGGCCGACCTGTGCGTGCTGGCCACACCGCATATCGCCGGCTACAGCCTCGACGGCAAACAGCGTGGCACCGCGCAGATCTACCACGCTTTGTGCGCCCATATGGGCCAGGAACCCAGTATCCAGTTGAGTGATTTGTTGCCGCAGCCATGGCTGGCCGAGGTGCACTTGAATGCATCGACAGACCCGGCCTGGGCGCTGGCGACCTTGTGCCGCAGTGTGTACGACCCGCGCCGCGATGATGCGGATTTGCGCCGCAGCCTTGTGGGAACCGTGGAAGAGCAACGCAAGGCGTTCGACCTGCTGCGCAAGCATTACCCGGAGCGTCGCGAGATAGATGGCTTGAAGGTGCGGATCAATGGCGAGTCGGCAGTGTTGTCGAACATCGTCACTGCATTGGGCGCCATGCCTTTATAGGACTGTTACGTCTGTGGCGAGGGAGCTTGCTCCCGTTCGACTGCGCAGCAGTCGCAGGCTTTCAGGGGCGCTGCGCACTGGAGCGCCAGCCCGGCCCAGCGGGAGCAAGCTCCCTCGCCACAAAAGGCGGACCACAAAAAACAGGCATAAAAAACCCGGCCATCAAGGCCGGGTCTGAAAGAGCGTGGGCGCGTCAGCCTTGCTTGGCAGGTTTGACCAGTCGCTGTTCCAGGTCGCTGCACGCTTGCTGGATCATTTCTTCGGTAATCTGCACTTCGCGGCCCTTGGCGTCGATATACGAGCAAGGCAGGTGCTGCGGCTGGCGAATCACTTCAATTTTGGCGTCACTGCTGTTTTGCAAGGTCATGGCCTGTCTCCTCATCAGGTTGTGTGCCTAATCTAATACCTGCGCGTGACCGCGCTATTACAACTGCTTACACGATCACCGCTTCGAACGCCCAGTCCAGCAGAAACCGATACAAATTTCCACCCAGGCGTTAGACCGATAGCCTCTAGGCATCAACATCGGCGGGCATAATTAACCTGACGCATTGTTATTTAGCTAAGTTCCCCCAATGTTGGTGTACAGGTTCCTCATCGGTATGCCCGCCATGTTCTCAGTCCGTCAACGCCGTGCCATTCGCCTGGCCAGCCGCTTTATCGCGCCGTACCGCTGGCAGGCACTGGGTGCTTTGTTGGCACTCATCGTCACTGCGGGCATCACCTTGTCCATGGGGCAGGGCATTCGCCTGCTGGTGGACCAGGGGTTCATGACCCAGTCGCCGCACCTGCTCAACCAGTCCATTGGCCTGTTCATGGTGCTGGTGCTGGGCCTGGCCGTGGGTACGTTTGCGCGGTTGTACCTGGTGTCGTGGATCGGCGAACGGGTGGTGGCGGACATTCGTCGGCAAGTCTTCAATCATCTGATCTACCTGCACCCAGGCTTTTACGAGAACAACCGCAGTTCGGAAATCCAGTCGCCGCTGACCACCGACACCACGTTGCTGCAATCGGTGATCGGCTCGTCGCTGTCGCTGTTCCTGCGCAACGCCTTGATGGTGATCGGCGGCATCGTGCTGTTGTTTGTCACCAACCCCAAGCTCACCAGCATCGTGGTGGTGGCGCTGCCGCTGGTGCTGGCGCCGATCCTGATCTTCGGTCGCCGCGTGCGCAGCCTGTCGCGGCTGAGCCAGGACCGTATTGCCGATGTGGGCAGTTACGTGTCGGAGACGCTTGGCCAGATCAAGACCGTGCAGGCCTATAACCACCAGGTGCAGGACGAACAGCGCTTTGCCATCACCGTGGAAGAGGCGTTTGCCACGGCGCGTAAACGCATCGCGCAGCGCGCCTGGCTGATTACACTGGTGATCATGCT
>NZ_VBVZ01000745.1 GCF_005863185.1 Pseudomonas edaphica | reverse complement strand
CGATAGCAGAGTGTCAGTCACTAAACCTCTCGACTGATACACCGCCATCGCAGTGATGCGGCGACCCGACAAGCCAGCTCCCACATTTGGATTTATGGTGGGCCTAGGGTTTGGCTTCGTTGCTGAAGGCGTTCACGCTGTTGACCAACCCCTTGGCTGCCAACGCCACCAACTCACCGCCTTTTTCGACCGTCGCCAGCGCAGGATCAGAGCCCATGCGCCCGTCGGGGAAGCGTGCGCGAAAGTCCAGCGCTTCGCGGATCGGCCCGGTGTTGGCGATTTGTGGCGAATACTCAGCCGACTTGATCGACTCTGGGTACGCCCACTGCGTCACCGCAATCTCCGACGGCGTGGCATGGCTGCCGTGGCCCACCGGGAATTGGCGGTGAGCCAGTTCGTTGACGCCTTCCAGGTCCCACCAGTTCACCAGCTTGAGTGCAAACCCGGCCGGGCGGCGGGCGTAGCTGGCTTCGGCGTACAGCTCGGAAAAGGCCGCCTCGATGGTGGCGATATTGCCGCCGTGACCATTCAAGAACAGGATTTTCTCGAAACCATGCCCGGCCAATGAACGCACCCAATCGCCAATGGCAGCGATAAAGGTGGAAGGGCGCAGGGAAATGGTCCCGGGAAAACCCAGGTGGTGCTGGGCCATACCGATATTGAAGGTCGGGCCGATCAGGATGTCGGCGTTTTTCTGCGCCTCGTGGGCGATGATTTCCGGGCACATCCAGTCGGTGCCCAATAGGCCGGTGGGGCCATGCTGCTCGTTGGAGCCAATGGGAATAACCACCGTGCGGCTGCGTTCCAGAAACTGCCCGATTTCGATCCAGGTGGAGGTGTGTAGAAGCATGCGACGCTCTCTTTTATCTGTGGGGACAGGCTAACCACCACGGATTGTACGACTACTCACCACCTGTTGGGGTTTGCAGTTGAGATACGTCGAGGACTTCAGCCAGCGCTGGTCCGGGTACCAGGAGAACATGAACTGCCCATCCTTGAGTTTGTCTACCACCTGGCGCGCTACTTGCGGGCGCACGGCCGGGCAACCCTGGCTGCGGCCGATTCGGCCTTCGCGCTTGCTCCACGCCGGGTTGACGTAGTCGGCCGCATGAATCACCAGTGCGCGGTCGCGGGCCTGGTCATTGAAGCCCGGCTCCAGGCCGTCCATGCGCAACGAGTAGCCGTGGGTGCCCAAGTAACTCTCCTGGGTGCGGAACAAACCCAGGCTGGATTGGTGGCTGCCTTCCCGATTGGAGAATTGCGTGGCAAAGTTTTCCCCGGATTTGGCACCATGGGCCACCAGGTCGCGCAGTACCAGGGACCTCTTGCGTAGGTCGAAGATCCACAGCCGACGGGCGGTAGAGGGCTGGGAGTAGTCAATGACGGCCAGGCGATCCGAGCGTTCCTCGCCGTTATTGACCGCGCATTGCACCGCGCTCAGTGCGCTTTTCAGTACAGTGGGATTGAGTTCTGGAGCCGAGCGCGCCAGGCTGCTATACAAAGTAGGAGGGTTGGCAGTGGCGGCGAGCGTAACATTGCTCAGCGTAGCCAGGGTCATGGCGATCAAGCCGGCGCGGCATATTAAAGTCAGCATCTACAGTACATCCCCCCCGCTGTGGATTGGAGTTAAGTCAATTGTTCAAAAAACACGCATGTTACTTGAGCATTTGCCTGCTCGTTGCACCACTGGTCGCGACAGCTGATGAGCTGCCGGTGGACGCTGTGCCGGTGGTTTCGACCAGCCCGGTGCAGTTGGCCCTTTCTGAACTGCCCAGCGTTTGCCCCAACCTTGCCGCGCAGATAGACGCAACGACCCAAGCGCGCTTGCAGGCGTTCTACCAGCAACAGGGCAATGTGACGCTGTGGTCCGATGAGCGCCGCCACACTCTGCAATCTCAGTTGCTGATGCTGGCCGACGATGGCCTGGACCCCACCCACTATAGCCTGCCTACCGTGGATGCCACGGGTAACGTGCTGTGCAGCGATATCGGCAGCAGCCGGCAATACCTGCAAGCCCTGCAGGATTTGCATTACGGGCGCCTGCAACAGTCGCGTTTCGAGCCGCTGTGGCATTCCCAGCCACCCACCCTCGACCCCAATACCCAAGTGCTGGCTTTTGCCACCACCGGCCTGCAAGACATGGCGCAAGCCTTTGATCAGGCGCGCCCCAGTGCCGACCTGTACCGCAGCTTGCGCAATACCTACGCCACTGTGCGCCTGCAGCCGTTGCCCCATTGGGACCCGGTCGCCACCGGGCCGCTGCTCAAGCCAGGCATGGAGGACCCGCGCGTGCCCGATCTGGCGCGGCGCTTATATAGCGGTGGTTATCTCGCCAAGGCGCCGACGGGCAACAGCCGGCAGTACCGTGACGAGTTGGTCAAGGCGGTCAAGGCCTTCCAGCTCAGCCACTCGTTGCAGGCCGACGGTGTGATAGGCACGGGTACTGTGGCCGAACTCAATATCAGCCCGGCGATGCGCCGCGATCAGTTGCGCATCAACCTCGAACGTTTTCGTTGGCTGGCTCAGGACCTGGAACCCGAAGGTGTCGTGGTTAACGTCGCGGCTGCGCAATTGAGTGTTTACCAGAGCGGCATCCCGGTGTGGCAAACCCGCCTGCAAGTGGGGCGTGCCGAACGCCAGACGCCGCTGCTCAAGTCACGCATTACCCGGCTTACCCTCAACCCCACGTGGACCATCCCGCCGACGAT
>NZ_VBVZ01000744.1 GCF_005863185.1 Pseudomonas edaphica | reverse complement strand
GCCCCCATCGACGCTCCCGGAGCAACGTCGATGCGGATTAACTGCAACGTCGAAGGAATGTTCGCCAGGCTCAGGCGCATGTGCGCCAGCACTTCCACCATCGCCAAGGCAGGATGTTCAGCAGCGTAGATTACCGAGCGTGGCAAAGTATGCCAGCGACCATCAGTGTAATGACCACCCAGGCCGCTCAATCCAGGAAAGGCTGAAATACGCCACAACTGCATCAGAAGATGCCGTGCGCGGTGCGGCGTATGTGGGACTCGATCAAGCGTGCGCCTGAATCCATTACCGACAACTGCATGGGCGAAATTGCGGGTTGGCCGGGCAGGTAATCGGCCGGCGTATTCAGCCACAGCAAAGCTGCGCCTTCGTCGCCACCAAACAGTTCGACCGCCTCGGCGAACACTCGCGTCAAGCGAACCACTCGCTCGGACTCGGCTTCGCTGAAGCGGGCATTGTTGCTCAGCCGGCGTCGGATGGTGCTTTCTGGCGCGACCAAGGAGGACGATAACTTTAACTTGCTGGCGACGCGTTTGTAGCTGTGGGTGGAAATACCATTGACCACAATACGCACGGCATCGGACTCTGAAGCGAGCTTGATATCCAGCAGACGCGCCATTCGCCCGAAGACTGTGTCCACTGGGGTTTTAGTTTGCAGTGCAGTACTCATAGAACTCCCTCCATTTGATCGAATTTATACGCCAAATGGCGGATGACATACAAGAGGTGGAACCCGGGTAGCGCTTCCAGCAGGACGAGCGGTCTGAGGCTACCCGAGCAAGTGCTTGGTTACGACGTGGAGAGGTCCCAGAAGGCTTCCCAAGGGCCTTTGGCTGCGGCCAAGATCGTTTGCGTTTGTACCAGGCGCACAGCATCCAGTTGCCAATCCGGCACCCTCAACCCACGATTTCCCAACCCTATCGCCAACAACTGCCCCGCCTTGATTTCCCGACTCACCTGCTCCCGCGACTTACCTGCCAATCGCGCAAACTCTGGCACTGTCAAATTAGTCGGAGCCTCATACGCCGCCAGCATCGCATGACGCTCACGCTGAATATCCGAAATCGCCGGTTCAGTCTCCTTTACCGCCCACTCCTCCGACGTGCCTAGGCAAGCAACAACAGCCTCAGCATTAGAGGGTGCCAACACCCTATTCGGCGCGGCCGCCACGTCATAGACCAACGAAGTGCTAGCCGCACCTACCGCCTCCGGCAGCGAAGCTGTCCCCTCCAACCGAATCGTCAACGGCGAACTCGCGGCCTCATGTTTGCCCTGTGCCCACAGGTCCAACCGATTCGCCCAATCCTGCATCATGGTGCGGCGCTGTTCGATGTATCTGGCGTGGTTGTAGGTGGCACTGACTTGATCCGGATCTGCATGGGAGAGCTGCGCATCAATCCAGTTTTTGGGATAACCAATCTCGTGCAGCGCGGTGGAGATCGTCGCGCGCATGCCATGCCCGGTGAGTTGGTCGGCATAGCCCATTCGATGCAATGCATTGTTCAGGGTGTTCTCGCTGATTCGCAGGTTTAAGTTGCTGCGATGTGAGAGTAAAAATTTCTGTGCGGGCACGACTTGATCAAGAAGGTAGCGCACGATTTCAAGGGCCTGAACTGAGAGTGGAACAACATACGGCGGGATTTCCCCAGCAGGGGTATCGCGTTTGCGCATCTTGAGTTGCAGCTGTTTTACGACCTCCGGCGGAATGACCCAGAACTGTTTCTCCAAGTCGAACTGATCGGGCGTGGCGTAGCGCAACTCGCCGGTGCGAACGCCGGTCAGTAAGAGCAGGCGCAAACCCAGTTTGGTTTGAAGGTGACCGCCGTATTTTCGGATGGTCGTCAGTAGTTCGGGCAACTGTTCCATCAGCAGGTAGGGGTTGTTGGTTACCGGTGGTTTGGGCAGCGCGACAACGTCCAGGTCTGAAGCAGGATTGAGTTCCATGCCTTCGACTTTTACCAGGGCGTAACGAAACAACTGATTGAACCAGGTGCGGCATTTTTCAGCCATGGTGAACGCTTTGCGTTGTTCGATAGTGCTTAGGATGGCCAGCAGATCGTGGCGGGTGATGCTTTTGATGGGGCGCTCGGCCAGGGTGGGCAGGACGTCCTTTTTGAAGACCCTGAGAATTTGCGACAGTGTGCTTTGGCGGCCTTCATTCAAGCTCAGGCGACGGAAGTTGATCCACTCGTCGTAGACTGCTTGGAAGGTATGTTTTACTTCAGCTTTAGCCTCAATGCGCTGCTGCTCACGATATTCTCGCGGGTTGATATCCTGAGCAAGCAGTTTGCGCGCCTCGTCCCGGCGGGTGCGCGCCTCTTTCAAGCTGACGGCGGGATACATGCCAAAAGACATGCACACTTGTCGGCCGGCCCAGTAGTAGCGAAACAACCAGCATTTGCTGCCAGCTGCAGTTACCAAGAGTGACAAGCCGTCAAAGTCGCCGAGCGTGTATCGCTTACCCGTATGCCGGGCGTGCCGAATAGTGAATTCCGAGAGTGGCATGGTGAGCTCCTGTTAAAGAGTCAGCACCCGATGCTCGCCCGGTACCCTGAAGTGATCCAGCCAGAATACGTTTTCTAGTCGTTCCGTAAAAACTACTTACCAGACTACTTAAACGTACCGAATCCCCCTGGATTCCAGTGGTTTTCCGCAGAAACGAAAAAAGACGCCTAAGCGTCTATTTCGTGGATCCCAGCGTCCAGTGGACATCTGT
>NZ_VBVZ01000743.1 GCF_005863185.1 Pseudomonas edaphica | reverse complement strand
GTGTTGTTTTGTGTACATATCCGTTGCTGCGGTAACGGCTGCCTATGGTTCCGCTCTTACAGCGGGTCGCTTTTGTAAAGACCGGAATGCCGGCCCACACAAAAGTAACCAAAAAGTCTTCGCCCCACCACTCGGCACCTCGCTTAGGCTCGGCATGCCCGCAATCCGCCAGTGATTTGGGGGGGCGCCGCGATGGGCCATCCTTGGCCCAGCGCGGCTAATCCGGCATCCCTGCCGGTTTACCCCCCAAATCACTGTCAGATTCCGGCCATCGTGTTTAACGGGGCGATTTCAGATCAAGATCAAGATCAAAAGCGCAGATCAAAAGACCGCTGACTTCGTCATCGAAAAGGATGTGAGAGCCGGAGCAACAGCAACAGCAACAGCAGAGCCATACTCGGTCAAAGGTGGGAGCTGGCTTGCCTGCGATAGCATCAACTCAGTGTGCCTGATGTACCGAGGTGTCTGCATCGCAGGCAAGCCAGCTCCCACAGAAAAGAAGATCCTCAGTGTATGCAAATCCGCTTTTCGCTTTTGATCTAACCACTCAGGTCGGCTTTCAGGCCGCCGTGCTGTAGATCTTGATTTTGATCTGAGACGCCCCGTTAACCACGCTGGCCGAACGCAGGCTTGAATCCGTGGGTAACCCGGCAGGACGCCGGGTTAGCCGCGCTGGGCCAAGGATGGCCCATCGCGGCGGCCCACGGATTCAAGCCGGAGTGCGGGCACACCGAGCCTAGGCGAGGTGCCGAGTGGTGGGGCGAAGACTTTTTGGTTACTTTTGTGTCTTTACAAAAGTGACCCGCCGTAAGGGCGGAACCCTAAGTAGCCGTTACCGCAGCAACGGATATGTACACAAAACAACACAAAAAGACCGCCACAGCCGGCAAACCAGCCCCCACAATTGTTTATCAGTGTGACGAATATCCTATTCCACGCATAAAAAAACGCCGCGCATCTTGCGATGCGCGGCGTTTTTTAAATCACAACATCTTAGGCTTGAATCACCGGGATGTTGGCGCTTGCTGCGATTTTGCGGAACTCGGCGATCTGGTCGAAGTTCAGGTAGCGGTAAACGTCGCTGGCCATGGTGTCCAGTTTCGCTGCGTAACCCATGTACTCTTCGACGGTCGGCAGGCGACCCAGCGTGGAGGCAACTGCCGCCAGTTCTGCCGAAGCCAGGTAGACGTTCGCGCCATCACCCAGACGGTTCGGGAAGTTACGGGTCGAAGTCGATACGACAGTCGAGTTCGGCTCTACACGTGCCTGGTTACCCATGCACAGCGAGCAGCCCGGCATTTCCATGCGCGCGCCAGCCTTGCCGTAGATGCCGTAGTAGCCTTCTTCGGTCAGTTGGTGAGCGTCCATCTTGGTCGGCGGCGACAGCCACAGACGGGTTGGCAGCTGACCCTTGACCTGCTCCAGCAGCTTACCGGCAGCGCGGAAGTGACCGATGTTGGTCATGCACGAACCGATGAACACTTCGTCGATCTTCTCGCCGGCAACACTGGACAACAGACGGGCGTCGTCCGGGTCGTTCGGTGCGCAGAGGATCGGCTCGTTGATTTCGGCCAGGTCGATCTCGATGATTTCGGCGTATTCGGCGTCGGCATCGGCTTCCATCAGCTCCGGGTTGGCAACCCAGGCTTCCATCGCTTGGGCGCGACGTTCCAGGGTGCGTGCATCGCCGTAGCCTTCGCCGATCATCCAGCGCAGCAGGGTGATGTTGGAGTTCAGGTACTCGGTGACGGAGTCCTTGGACAGCTTGATGGTGCAACCGGCAGCCGAACGTTCAGCCGAGGCGTCGGACAGCTCAAAGGCTTGTTCCAGCGTCAGGTCGTTCAGGCCTTCGATTTCCAGGATGCGGCCGGAGAAGGCGTTCTTCTTGCCTTTCTTCTCTACGGTCAGCAGGCCAGCCTGGATTGCGTAGTAAGGAATGGCATGAACCAGGTCACGCAGGGTGATGCCAGGTTTCATTTTGCCTTTGAAGCGCACCAGGATCGATTCCGGCATGTCCAGTGGCATTACGCCAGTGGCTGCGGCGAACGCGACCAGACCGGAACCGGCCGGGAACGAGATGCCCATCGGGAAACGGGTGTGGGAGTCACCACCGGTACCGACGGTATCCGGCAGCAGCATACGGTTCAGCCAGCTGTGGATGATGCCGTCGCCTGGACGCAGCGAAACACCGCCACGGGTCATGATGAAGTCAGGCAGGGTGTGGTGGGTGGTCACGTCGATCGGCTTAGGGTAGGCCGCGGTGTGGCAGAAGGACTGCATTACCAGATCGGTCGAGAAGCCCAGGCACGCCAGGTCCTTGAGTTCATCACGGGTCATTGGACCGGTGGTGTCCTGGGAACCTACGGTGGTCATCTTCGGTTCGCAGTAGGTGCCAGGACGAACGCCTTTGCCTTCTGGCAGACCGCAGGCCTTGCCGACCATTTTCTGTGCCAGGGTGAAGCCTTTGCCGGTGTCGACAGGTGCTTCAGGCAGTTTGAACAGGTCGGTAGGGCCAAGGCCCAGTTCAGCACGCGCCTTGTCGGTCAGGCCGCGACCGATGATCAGCGGGATACGGCCGCCGGCGCGAACTTCGTCCAACAGAACCGGGGTCTTCATTTCGAAGGTGGTCAGGACTTCGTCGGTGCCGTGTTTGCAGACTTTGCCAGCATGCGGGTACAGGTCGATCACGTCGCCCATGTTCATGTTGGTGACGTCGAATTCGATTGGCAG
>NZ_VBVZ01000742.1 GCF_005863185.1 Pseudomonas edaphica | reverse complement strand
GATCGCCGCCAATACCGCGCCCATGCCATTAGGCATGAAGCCCTGGGTGTCGAACAGGTGCGAAACACCGCTGACCTGGCTGGTCGGCAGGAAGCCGAAGATCGCCGCGAGGCCCAGAATCACAAAGGCTACGATCGCCACGACTTTGATCAGCGCAAACCAGAACTCGAACTCGCCGTAGTTCTTCACGCTGAACAGGTTGGTGGCCGTGAGCAGCAAGGTGATGATCAGGGTAAACGCCCAGATCGCCACATCGGGAAACCAGGCATGCAGGATGGTCGCGGCGGCGTTGGCTTCCAGTGGAATCACCAGCACCCAGAACCACCAGTACAACCAGCCGATGGTGAAACCGGCCCAGTGACCGATCGCACGGTCGGCATAGGTGGAGAACGAACCGGTGTCCGGGGAGGCCACGGCCATTTCGGCGAGCATGCGCATCACCAACACCACCAGCGTGCCCGCAGCGGCGTAAGCCAGCAGCACGGCGGGGCCGGCGGCAGCAATCGCGTGGCCGGAGCCGACAAACAAACCGGCACCAATAACGCCGGCAATCGACAGCATGGTGACGTGACGCGGTTTGAGCCCCTGTTCGAGGTCATTGGAGCTTTGCGTACTACTCATTGACACACCTTTGCGAGGAATTGCGAAAACGGTCCGCCCGGCCTGCGATCCTTCTCGTGAAAAGAAACCAACGGGGCGTTCTTTATTTTTTACGCAAGATTTGCGCCAAAATATTACAGAGCCGCGATTGACGCGGGCTGTAGGACAATTCATTAGCTCACGCAAGTCATTGAGAACAATGGCATTCCGCTATAGCGTTACCTTGCGACCCAACTGCGACACGAAAATACGCACCAAAAACACACACAAAAAGTACGTGACGCTCCATAAAAGGGCTGATAAGGACCGTTTGCCCGGTTAACCCTTCCAACACCCGGCCAAAGCTGGCACCATCGCGCCCTTTTTTACGCGAAGCCTGTGGATTTATCGGGTTCA
This sequence comes from Pseudomonas edaphica, assembly GCF_005863185.1. Classification (GTDB taxonomy): domain Bacteria; phylum Pseudomonadota; class Gammaproteobacteria; order Pseudomonadales; family Pseudomonadaceae; genus Aquipseudomonas; species Aquipseudomonas edaphica. The sequence goes on along the minus strand of NZ_VBVZ01000742.1, from coordinate 1,752 downwards.
GACGTCTGTAGGTTGTTGATAGCGCGACACGCTGCTGTGCCGATGCGACACCTTGCCGCAGACCACCCGTTAACCGTCCGCAGCGCTGTTGGCTGCCATCCGAACGCTATGCTAGCTTGGCGCCTCGCCAGGAAGGCGGCCCAACAGCAAGAATGCACTGAACACAATGAGGACCGCACATGGCTGAGGCCGCGCCCGCGCTTGAAATCCGCAACTTGCATAAACGCTATGGTGAGCTGGAGGTACTCAAAGGTATCTCGCTGACCGCCCGCGACGGCGACGTGATCTCGATCCTGGGTTCCTCCGGTTCCGGCAAGTCCACCTTTTTGCGTTGCATCAACCTGCTGGAAAACCCACATCAGGGCCAGATCCTGGTGGCCGGTGAAGAGCTCAAGCTCAAGGCCGCAAAAAACGGCGAGCTGATGGCCGCCGACGGCAAACAGATCAACCGCCTGCGCAGCGAAATCGGTTTTGTGTTTCAAAACTTTAACCTGTGGCCGCACATGAGCATCCTCGACAACATCATCGAGGCGCCCCGCCGTGTGCTCGGCCAGAGCAAGGCCGAGGCGATCGAAGTGGCCGAAGCCTTGCTGGCCAAGGTCGGCATCAGCGACAAGCGCCACGCCTACCCGGCGCAACTGTCCGGCGGCCAGCAACAACGCGCGGCGATTGCACGCACCTTGGCCATGCAGCCCAAAGTCATCCTGTTCGACGAGCCGACATCGGCGCTTGACCCGGAAATGGTCCAGGAAGTACTTAATGTGATCCGCGCACTGGCCGAAGAAGGCCGCACCATGCTGCTGGTCACCCATGAAATGGGCTTTGCCCGTCAGGTTTCCAGTGAAGTGGTGTTCCTGCACCAGGGCCTGGTCGAAGAGCAAGGATCGCCACAGCAGGTGTTTGAAAACCCGCTTTCGGCGCGCTGCAAACAATTCATGTCCAGCAACCGCTAACGGAGCAACATGCATGCAGAACTATAAAAAATTCCTTCTGGCCGCGGCCGTTTCGATGGCGTTCAGCGCCACGGCCATGGCAGAGACCTTGAAAATGGGGATCGAAGCGGCTTACCCGCCCTTCAACAATAAAGACGCCAGCGGCAACGTCGTGGGCTTTGACAAAGACATCGGCGACGCCCTGTGCGCCAAGATGAAAGTCGAGAAGTGCGAAGTGTACGTGTCCGACTGGGACGGCATCATCCCGGCCCTGAACGCCAAGAAGTTCGACTTCCTGGTGTCTTCGCTGTCGATCACCGATGAGCGCAAGCAGGCCGTCGACTTCACCGACCCGTACTACTCCAACAAGCTGCAGTTCATCGCACCTAAAGCCACAGCCGACTTCAAGACCGACGCCGGTTACCTGAAGGGCAAGATCATCGGTGCACAGCGCGCGACGCTGGCCGGTACTTACCTGGAAGACAAGCTGCCGGACACCACCGCCAAGCTCTACGACACCCAGGAAAACGCCTACCTCGACCTGACTTCCGGCCGTTTGGACGGGATTCTCGCCGACAAGTACGTGCAGTACGAATGGCTCAAGAGCAAAGACGGTTCGGCCTATGAGTTCAAAGGCGACCCGGTGGTAGAAAGCGACAAGATCGGTATCGCCGTACGCAAGGGCGACCCGCTGCGCGAGCGCCTGAACAAAGCCCTGGCAGAGATCAAGGCAGACGGCACCTACAAGAAGATCAACGACAAGTACTTCCCGTTCAGCATTGACAGATCTGAATGGCCTGACCTGCGCGCTTCTATAAGT
>NZ_VBVZ01000741.1 GCF_005863185.1 Pseudomonas edaphica | reverse complement strand
GTGTTGTCTTACAGAAGAATCGGTTTTACCCATGGATATCAAACAGCTCTGGCTCAACGTCCAAGACCTTTGGGGCGCCCTCGATGAACACCCGCTGCTGCATGCCAGCCTGGGTTTGCTGATATTGCTGGTAGTCGCCCTATTGGTCGGACGGGTAGCACGCTACCTCATCCTCCACGCCGTCAAACTGCTCGGCCGGCAACCGGCGCTGCACTGGCTCAATGACCTGCGGCATAACAAAGTCTTCCACCGCCTGGCGCAAATGACGCCCTCGCTGGTGATCCAGTTCGGCCTGTACCTGGTACCCGACCTGAGCAAGACCGCCACTCTGTTTATCGGCAATGTGGCGCTGGCGTTCACCATCCTGTTCATGACGCTGGCCGTGAGCGCCCTGCTCAACGCCTTGCTGGATATCTACGCGCGCACCGAACATGCCCGCACCCGCTCGATCAAGGGCTATGTACAGTTGGCAAAGATGGTGCTGTTCGTGTTCGCCGCGATCATCATCGTCGCCACCTTGATCGACCGTTCGCCGCTGTTGCTGCTCTCGGGTCTGGGTGCAATGTCAGCGGTGATTTTGTTGGTGTACAAGGACACGCTGCTGTCGTTTGTGGCCAGCGTGCAGCTGACCAGCAACGACATGCTGCGGGTCGGCGACTGGATCGAGATGCCTCAGGTCGGCGCCGACGGTGACGTGGTGGATATCACCCTGCACACGGTCAAGGTGCAGAACTTCGACAAAACCATTGTCTCGATCCCCACTTGGCGCCTGATGTCCGAGTCGTTCAAAAACTGGCGCGGCATGCAGGCTTCCGGCGGGCGCCGCATCAAACGCAGCCTGTATATCGACGCCAGCGGCGTGCGCTTTTTGCGCGACGACGAAGAAGTGCGCATGACCCAGGTACACCTGCTCACCGACTACATCAGCCGCAAGCAGGCCGAACTCAAGGCCTGGAACGCAGCTCAGGGCCATAGTGCGCAACTGTCGGCCAACCGCCGCCGCATGACCAACCTCGGCACCTTCCGCGCCTACGCCCTGGCGTACCTGAAAAGCCACCCGGACATCCAGCCGAACATGACCTGCATGGTGCGCCAGATGCAAACCACCGCCCAAGGCGTGCCGCTGGAAATCTACTGCTTCACCCGCACCACGGCGTGGGCCGATTACGAGCGCATCCAGGGCGATATCTTTGATTATTTGCTGGCGGTGTTGCCGGAGTTTGGCTTGAGCCTGTATCAGCAGCCGAGTGGCAATGATTTGCGCGCGGGGATGGTGCCGGCGGTGTTGGGGGCCAGCCATTTGCCAGCCCTGGAAAACGAATCTGCCTAACGCCATCCATTCCCTGTGGGAGCGGGCTTGCCCGCGATAGCGGTGTATCAGTCGAAATATTTGCCGACTGACACCCCCTATCGCGGGCCGCTCCCACATCTGGATCAGCTTATGACCGGCACCTTGCGCACACCCAAGCGACTGATCCACACCGCCCCCAGAATCACCAAACCTCCCAACGCCAAGCGCCCCAGCGGCTCGTGCTGATTCCAGATCAGCAGGTTCAGCAACAACCCCACCGGCACATGCAGGTTGTTCATCACCGCCAATGTACCGCCGTTGACCAGGCAGGCGCCTTTGTTCCACCAGTACATGCCCAGCGCAGTGCTGACCAGCCCAAGGAACACCAGCACGCCCCATTGCAGCGGCGCTTCGGGCAAAAAGTTGGTTTTTCCGAACAGCAAAAACGCCGGCAACACCACGATCAAGGCGCCCAGGTAGAAGTAGCCGAAGCGCCGGTAGTGCGGCAGGTCGCTCGGATAACGCGCCACCAGGTGCTTGTACATCACCTGCCCGGCGGCGTAGGTGAAGTTGGCCAGTTGCAGCAGCAAGAAGCCCATCAGGAAGTTCGGCGTGATCTGGTCGAAGCGAATCACCGCCGCGCCGCCCACGGCCACCAGCGCAGCAATCAGCGCCCAAGGGTTGAATCGGCGGTTAAGCGCGTCTTCGATCAGGGTCACGTGCAACGGCGTGAGGATGGTGAACAGCAACACCTCCGGCACCGTAAGTACGCGAAAGCTCAAGTAAAGGCATACATAGGTCACGCCGAACTGCAGCGCACCGATCAGCAACATGCCGCGCATGAAGGGAGCTGCCACCGAACGCCAGCGGGTCAGCGGGATGAAGATCAGCCCGGCCAACACCACGCGCACCAGCACGGCGAAGTAGCTGTCGACGTGACCGGCGAGGTATTCGCCGATCAAGCTGAAGGAAAATGCCTGAATCAGGGTGACAACCAGTAAGTAGCCCATGCGCGCCTCGTTTCGAATGGGCGGGACATTAAAGGTTTTCGCCGTTTACTGAAACTCAAGGCAAAAAAAACCCGACCTCGCTAAAGCGGCAGTCGGGCAGGAGCACTCAGGAGCAACAAGTGCAAAGGGAGGTTCGATACGCGTACTTGAAGGGTTTGCGTGGAGCGATATAAACACCACGCGATTATGTGACGATTAAAACGTCAGGCGACCTGTGCCAGCAGCGCTTTGGCGTGGTTGATGCCCTTCTCCTGGAAGTCACCGCTCAAGTTCACGCCTTCGGCATGAATGAAGGTGACGTCATGAATCCCGATAAAGGCCATGACCTGGCGCAGGTACGGCTCCTGATGGTCGGAGCTGGCGCCGGTGTGGATGCCACCGCGTGCGGTCAGCACAATAGCGCGCTTGCCGGTCAGCAAACCCTGCGGGCCGGTGGCGGTGTACTTGAAGGTCACACCGGCACGCAACAC
>NZ_VBVZ01000740.1 GCF_005863185.1 Pseudomonas edaphica | reverse complement strand
CCCAAGGCCGCCGTGCCCACCGTTGCGCCCAAACCGCAAAAAGCTGCGACCCAGCGCGAGAAAGCCAAGACCGAACCTACGCCTGAGCCGGTGAAGCCTGCGCCGACGTTCGACAGTTCGCAGCTCTCTGACCAGATCTCCAGCCTCGAAGCGGAACTGGCCAATGAGCAACAGCTGTATGCCAAGCGCCCGCGCATCTACCGCCTGAATGCCGCGTCAACCATGCGCGACAAAGGCGCCTGGTATAAGGACGAGTGGCGCAAGAAGGTCGAGCGCATCGGTAACCTCAACTACCCGGATGAGGCGCGGCGTCAGCAGATTTACGGCAATTTGCGTCTTCTGGTGTCGATCAACCGCGACGGCTCGCTTTATGAAGTGCAGGTGCTGGAGTCGTCCGGCCAGCCGCTGCTGGACCAGGCCGCCCAGCGCATCGTGCGCCTGGCTGCGCCTTTCGCGCCGTTTACCGGTGACTTGAACGACATCGACCGCCTGGAAATCATCCGCACCTGGAAGTTTGCCAGGGGCGATCGGCTGTCGAGCAACTGAGGATCGTTCCCCCTCGCCACAGGTACGAAGTACATCCTTTAATGATGGATAAGGATCGTTCCCACGCTCTGCGTGGGAATGCATCTCAGGACGCTCCGCGTCCACTTTTAAGAGCGCGACGCGGAGCGATCACTAACTCCAGCTTGTCAGTTCGCCCCTCCAACGCCACACTAGTGGGCATGAAAAATGTCAGCCCGACCTACCTCAAGCACCAATTCCTGATCGCCATGCCCCATATGGCCGACCCGAACTTTGCGCAGACCTTGACCTACATCGTCGAGCACACGGCCAATGGTGCAATGGGGTTGGTGGTCAACCGCCCGCAAGAGCTGAACCTGGCCGATATCCTTGAGCAACTGCGCCCCGAGATCGACCCACCGGCGCGTTGCCAGGGCGTGCCGATCTACATCGGCGGGCCGGTGCAGACCGATCGTGGCTTTGTGCTGCACCCCACCGGGCCGAAGTTTCAGGCCACGGTAGACCTTGAAGGCGTGTCACTGTCGACCTCCCAGGACGTGTTGTTTGCCATCGCCGACGGCGTCGGCCCCGAGCAAAGCGTGATCACCCTCGGCTATGCCGGTTGGGAAGCCGGGCAACTGGAAGCCGAACTGGCCAGCAATGCCTGGCTGACCTGCCCGTTTGACGCCGACATCCTGTTCAACACCGCCAGTGAGCTGCGCCTGGAAGCAGCTGCCGCCAAGCTTCGGGTCAACCTCAGCCTGCTGACCAGCCAGGCGGGGCACGCCTGATGGCTTTGCGCTTGATCCTCGGTTTTGACTACGGCACCAAACAGATCGGCGTAGCGGTCGGCCAGGTGATTACCGGCCAGGCCCGCGAGCTGTGTACCTTGAAAGCCCAGAACGGCGTGCCGGACTGGAACCAGGTCGAAGCCCTCATTAAAGAGTGGAAGCCCGACGCCGTCGTGGTCGGCCTGCCGTTGAACATGGACGGCACCCCCAGCGACATGTGCCTGCGCGCGGAAAAATTCGCCCGCCGCCTCAATGGCCGCTACAACCTGCCCTTCTATACCCACGATGAACGCCTGACCACCTTTGAAGCCAAGGGTGAGCGCCGCGACCGTGGCGGGCAAAAAGGCAGCTACCGCGACAACCCCGTGGACGCCATTGCCGCCGCCCTGTTGCTGCAGGGCTGGCTGGATGAAAACACCGCTTTATTTGAATCCTGACTGACGCGGCTTGCCGCGTCTTTTTACGTTTGAGTCCGGACCTTGCTGCGCCCACGCCGCGCAAGGCCTTGAAGGAGCCACCATGAGCCTGCCCAATCCCGCCGAACTGATCAGCCAGATGGCGATTCGCCTTAAGGCCCACTTGGAACACCGCGCCATCAGCGAGCCGCGTTTTATCGGCATCCGCACTGGTGGTGTGTGGGTGGCCCAGGCGCTACTGGAAGAGCTGGGCAGCGATTCGCCGCTGGGCACCCTGGACGTGTCCTTTTACCGCGACGACTTCAGCCAGAATGGCCTGCACCCGCAAGTGCAGCCCTCGGCGCTGCCGTTTGAGGTCGAAGGCCAGCATCTGGTGCTGATCGACGACGTGCTGATGAGCGGCCGCACCATCCGCGCCGCCCTTAACGAGCTGTTCGACTACGGCCGCCCGGCCAGCGTGACCCTCGTATGCCTGCTGGACCTGGACGCCGGCGAATTGCCGATCAGCCCGGACGTGGTTGGTGCAACGCTGTCGCTGCAAGCCCATCAACGGGTAAAATTGTCCGGTCCCACGCCGCTCGAACTCGAACTGCAAGACCTTGCCCTTTAAACCGCCTTGTACAGAGTCCCCGCGATGACGCCTCTAGATGCCAAGCGCCCGCTGCAGCTCAATGCTCAGGGCCAGTTGCAACACTTCTTGTCCCTCGACGGTTTGCCCCGCGAACTGCTCACCGAAATCCTCGACACCGCCGACTCGTTCCTCGAAGTCGGTGGCCGGGCGGTGAAGAAAGTCCCGCTGCTGCGTGGCAAAACCATCTGCAATGTGTTCTTCGAGAACTCCACGCGCACCCGCACCACCTTTGAACTGGCGGCCCAGCGGCTGTCGGCCGACGTGATCACACTGAACGTGTCCACCTCGTCGGCTAGCAAGGGCGAAACCCTGCTCGACACCCTGCGCAACCTGGAAGCCATGGCCGCCGACATGTTCGTGGTACGCCACGGCGACTCCGGCGCCGCGCATTTCATCGCCGAACATGTGTGCCCGCAGGTGGCAATCATCAACGG
>NZ_VBVZ01000073.1 GCF_005863185.1 Pseudomonas edaphica | reverse complement strand
GAACCCGGCCTGGGAAAACGTCGAAGAAGCCCAGCGCTTCCTCGAGCTGTGCGTGCACCATATGAATATGCTGGCGGCGCAATTGGCCACCGATGCGCAAGGCTTCAAGGCGCGTTTTGATGACACCGAACACCAAGGTCAAACCGTCACGCTTGCCGAGGAATGGTGCTTTGGTTATATCCGTGGTGCCGCGATTGGCAACTGGCCAGAACTGCCGGCCGAACAGGCGGCGCTGCTGGAAAAGATTTCCTGGTGCGCCGAGCAGGACAACTTCGAACTGCCGGCCGACCTGGATGTAAACGCCCACCAGCAGCGGGTTCGAGCCATCGAACCCGCCGCGCGGGCGCTGCATGACTACTGGTTGGCCCAGCGGTAACAGCGCTTATTTGAAGTCCAGGTCAAACGCCTGGTAGAACGCGTTGCCGGTGTTGGCCACGATCCACATCAACACCACCACATGCCGGCCTTTCTTGCCCTTGGGCAGCGTGACCTGGTGTTCGACCTTGGCCTTCATTTCATCGGCGTGCTGGTAGTACGGCACCTGGGTGTAGAAGTCTTCGAAAAACGGCTTGGCCTCAAGTTGCGCACGGCTGATGCGTTGCTTGGGGTCCCAGCCATCCTTGGTGATCAGCCAGCGATAACCACGGGTGACGTGGGCGGCGGTGTACTCCCACTGCACCTTGAACACCTGGCCAGCCTCGACATTCAGCAACGGCCAAGTGAAGGGGCTATTGAGCTTTTTGCTCATCTCCTCGTCGGTGAAGTTGATGCAATCGCGGTCGTCGGTTTTGCCGCCGCTCAAGATATGCCCGTCGCCAGGCGGTGTGACGCTTTGATCATCTGTTTCATAAGGTGCCGGGAATGGCCCGGCGGCGAGCGATGGGAAGTTTTTACCGCCTTCCATCTCGTTGACTTGCCAGTTGCCGAGCAGCCCACGCTCCACCGCCACTGAACCACGGCTGGCCGGGGTCACTACGCGACCGTGACGAAGTTGGGTCTGGGGTTTGTTCATTTCATTCACTCCTTGATTGAATAGGCCCCGTCATGGGGCACGCCTTGAACTTACCTTGGCGGGCTTTATTGTCCAGTCGCCACTTCTCTCGGAAATATCTCACGTCGCCCTCGTTTCGCTAAGTGAGCGCCGTTGTCCTGCATCAGATTTGCTGCTTGTCCTACGCCCGCAGGAGTAGTTCGACTACAGGAGCAGTCCATTCCCCGGACAAGTCGGCGACCGCCTCGAAATACGCGCCCTACCACGATCCCTGCTCGACAAGGGTGGCGTGTTTAGCTGATTATTCGGGTCCGCCCGTCGGCCACTCCCTACCGCCTTGCCTTGATCAGGAGCCTTGTACCTTGAGTTCGCAGAAAACCGTGACCGTTACACCGCCCAATTTCGCCCTGAACGGCAAGGTCGCGCCCCCCGGCTCCAAATCCATTACCAACCGCGCCCTGCTGCTGGCCGCCCTGGCCAAGGGCACCAGCCGCTTGAGCGGCGCACTGAAAAGCGATGACACCCGCCACATGTCGGTGGCCTTGCGCCAAATGGGCGTGAGCATCGATGAACCGGACGACACCACCTTCGTTGTGACCGGCTCCGGCAAGTTGCAATTGCCGTCGCAGCCGCTGTTCCTCGGCAATGCCGGCACCGCGATGCGTTTTCTGACTGCCGCCGTGGCGACCGTCGAGGGCACCGTGGTGCTCGACGGCGACGACTACATGCAAAAACGTCCGATCGGCCCGCTGTTGGCCACCCTCGGCCAGAACGGCATCCGCGTCGACAGCCCGACCGGCTGCCCGCCGGTGACCGTACACGGCGTGGGCAAGGTGCAGGCCAAGCGTTTTGAGATTGATGGCGGCTTGTCCAGCCAGTACGTGTCAGCCCTGTTGATGCTCGCCGCCTGCGGCCAGGCGCCGATTGAAGTGGCGTTGACCGGCAAGGACATCGGCGCCCGTGGCTACGTCGACCTGACCCTGGACTGCATGCGGGCGTTCGGTGCGCAGGTCGAGGTGGTCGACGACACCACCTGGCGCGTGGCCCCCACCGGCTACAGCGCCCATGACTACCTGATCGAACCCGACGCCTCCGCCGCCACTTACCTGTGGGCTGCCGAAGTGTTGACCGGCGGGCGCATCGACATCGGCGTGGCCGCGCAGCACTTCACCCAGCCGGACGCCAAGGCCCAGGCCGTGATCGCGCAGTTCCCGAACATGCAAGCCACGGTAGTCGGCTCGCAGATGCAGGACGCAATCCCGACCCTGGCCGTGCTGGCTGCGTTCAACAACACCCCGGTGCGCTTCACTGAACTGGCCAACCTGCGCGTCAAGGAATGTGACCGTGTACAGGCGCTGCACGACGGCCTCAACGAGATTCGTCCAGGCTTGGCGACCATCGAGGGCGACGACCTGTTGGTGGCCAGCGACCCGGCGCTGGCCGGCACCTCTTGCAATGCGCTGATCGACACCCACGCCGACCATCGCATCGCGATGTGTTTTGCCCTGGCCGGGCTGAAGGTCGCGGGAATACGCATTCAAGACCCGGACTGCGTGGCCAAGACCTACCCTGAATACTGGAAGGCCTTGGGCAGCCTTGGGGTAACGCTCAGCTACTGAGCCAGCACGTCGGCGTAGGGAGGGAATGCAGATGTCAATTCGCCAACCCTGCCCACCCGGCGTCTGCGCTTGCGACCGCGAACAGCTGTTGCAAGCGCCCGGCGCCGACCTGCGCATTCTCAGCCTGACGCGTCAGGAAGAAAAAAAGCTGGTCGAGCGCCTGGAAAACCTCCAGAGCCTGCAAGACCTGGAACACATGCAACAGAAGATGTTCGAGCTATTGGGCATCCGCGTGCAGGTAGCGCCGGGGCACACCGAGGTCAAGAGCATGCGCGGCATTCAGATCAACATCGATGAGCAGCCCGGCCTGTGCCGCAAAACCCGCCAGGCGATTCCGGCAGCGATTCGCCGTGGCATGGAGAAGCGCCCGGAAATCGCCTACCGCCTGTTGGATGCTCACGATCTGTTTCGCGAAGGCTGACTAACCAGCCACCGTTTCGTGTGCAAACAAGCCCTGCCCTATGGCTTTCGCGGTGTGCAAGTGCGCCTGCGCAGCGCCGCTTTCCGAATCCAGCAGCAGCGTTGACGTCACCACCTGCGCCCCACAGTAATCAAAAATCCCGTAGTCGATTTGCGTGCGCATGGCCTTGGCATAACCGTGCCGATCAAACGCGCTTTCATCTGCCGCACCCAACGCCAGCAGGTGCACCTGCAAGTGCCGCAGTTTTTTCACCACCGGCGTATCGGGGCCGTAATCAATCGCCCAGCCGTTGACGAACACGCGGTCAACCCAACCTTTGAGCAGCCCCGGCAGGGACCACCAATAAATCGGAAACGCCAGCACCAATGCATCGGCGCGGTCGATGCGCGCCTGCTCGGCGAGCACATCGGCGGGCGGCTCAGCGCGAGTGCGGTGTACGAGGTGGTCAGCGGCGGTATAGCGCGGATCGAAGCCTTCGGCGGCGAGGTCGGCAACCTCATAAGTGTGGCCGCCCGCCGTGAGCCCGGCCGCCACTTGCGCGGCGAGGCTATGGGTGAGGGATTGCGGGTCGTGATGGCCTACAACGATCAGTGCGTGCATGACATTGACTCCATTTCGGGCTAGGCTGGGCGCTAGCTACTTTTAGTAGGTTACGCACCTTAAGTTACTTTTGGTATATAAGCATGTCAAGCGCTGAATCCCCTGCCCCACGCCGCCGCCTGTCCCGCGAGGATCGCCTGCGCCAATTGCTCGACATGGCCTGGCAACTGGTACGCGAAGAAGGCACCGAAGCCCTGACCCTGGGCCGCCTGGCCGAGCTGGCGGGCGTCACCAAGCCGGTGGTCTACGACCATTTCGTCACCCGCGCCGGCCTGCTGGCCGCACTGTATGAAGACTTCGATAGCCGCCAGAACCAGGTGTTTGCCGATGCGCTGGACTCCAGCGCCGCGACCCTGCAGGAGCAAGCCTGGGTCATCGCGTCGTGCTACGTCGATTGCGTGTTGTTGCAAGGGCGGGAAATTCCGGGGGTGATTGCCGCCTTGAGCAGCTCGCCGGAACTGGAAACGCTGAAGCGCAAATACGAGGCGATCTTCCTGCAAAAGTGCCGCGACGCACTGGCGCCGTTCGCGCCCAACGGCACTGTTTCCCAGGCAGGCTTACGCGCCATGCTGGGTGCCGCCGAAGCCTTGTCCCAGGCGGCCGCCAGTGGTGAGATCAGCCGTGAGGAGGCGCAGCACGAGTTGCTGGCGACGATTCTGGCGATGGTCAATCGCGGCACGGTGAAATGATTCTTCACGTGGGAGCAGGCTTGTCGAATTATCGTACCGCTGCGATACCGAGGTGCCTGCATCGCAGGCAAGCCAGCTCCCACAGAAAAGCAGATCTTCGGTGTATGCAGATCCGCTTTTCGCTTTTGATCTAACCACTCAGGTCGGCTACTAGGCCGCCGTGCTGTAGATCTTGATCTTGATTTTGATCTGAGGCGCCCCGTTAACCACGATGGCCGAACGCAGGCTTGAATCCGTGGGTAACCCGGCAGGACGCCGGGTTAGCCGCGCTGGGCCAAGGATGCCCCATCGCGGCGGCCCACGGATTCAAGCCGGATTGCGGGCATGCCGAGCCTAAGCGAGGCACCGAGTGGTGGGGCACAGACCTTTTGGTTACTTTTGGCTGGGCCGGCATTCCGGGCGTTTGCCAAAAGTGACCCGCCGTCAGGGCGGAACCCTAAGCCGCCGTTACCGCAGCAACGGATATACACACACCCCCTCTACCCAAGGAAGGTCTTTTACATTCAGGCCTGATGCTCGCTTAAAAATAGCTGCACCTTACGCGCAAGGTAATCCAAGTGCCGATCCCGCTGCTTCTCGGCATCAACCATCGCGCGCTTGCCGTGTTTTTGCAGCAAGTACGTATGAATCTGCCGCACCTCCAGCGAGCTGTAGATCGCAGCCACGTCCAGCACGCCCATCAAACCATCGGTGCCGTAATCGCGGGTGTTCATCAACACTTGGGTGCCGCGTGCGCCACGCACCTGAAAGCCCAGCGCTTGGAACGCCGGCACTTTTTCCACTGAGCAGGCCAGTTCTGCGTGGGGATAATGCGCCAGCACCTCGCCAAGCATGGCGCGGGCCACGCCCTGGCGCCGATGCCCGGCTTGCACGGCCATAAAGGCGATGCCACAGGCGTGCGGATCATCCTTGACGGGCAGGTACAGGCAAAAGCCGATCACCTGTTCGTCCCGCATCGCCACCACCAGTTCAACCGCGATGCCCTTGGCGCCAGTCAGCGCTTCAAGGTACAGGTGCACCTCAAAGCCGACGGCATATTGATAGATGTTGTAGAGCAGGTTGCTCGGCGGCAACGCCACACTGCTGATGTCGGTGAGGTTGTCTACCACCATCTGCAGGATCTGGCTGTTGATCGGCTCGGGGCACGCGGTGGTGTAGCGGGTAAGGCTGAACATGCAAATTCCTGGGTTTAGCGTCAAGGCAGCGGTGATTGTACCTGCTGCCCGCACACCTGGCGCAAACAGCCGCGCAACCAGCGGTGGGCCACATCGGCATCCAGGCGTGGGTGCCAGAGCATGGCCACGGTGAACGGCGGCACGACTATCGGCAGCGCGAAGCTGTACAGCCCGTCGCGCTGATGGGCGGTGTAGCGTTCGGGCACGCTGGCGATCAGGTCGGTGTCGCGGGCCAGGGCGATGGCGGTGGCAAAGCCGGCGACGATGGTGCTGATCTCCCGCGTCAGGCCCAGCGCTTGCAGGGCGTCGTCGACCTGGCCACGGTCCAGCCCACGGCGTGACACGTAGACATGCTGGCCCTGGGCAAAGCGCTCGGCGCTGACTTCACCCTGGCTCAGCGCATGGCCGCTGCGGACCACACCGATCAGTCGGTCACGGAACAGCGCCTGGGTCAGCAGTTCGGGACTGGCGCTGGCGTCGACCACGCCAATCGACAGGTCAATACTGCCCTCGCGCAGCAGCGCCGAGTCCTTGTCGCTCTTGTCGACGAAACGCAGGCGCACGCCCGGCGCTTCCTGGGCGATACGCGCGAGCAACGCCGGGCCGAGGTTTTCGACAAACTCCTCGCTCGAGCGCAGCGTGAACGTGCGTACCACCTGGCCCATGTCCAAGGTTTGCGCAGGGCGCAGCACCGCCTGGGCCTCCTGCACCAAACGGCTGACCTGTTCACGCAGTTCGACCGCCCGCGGGGTCGGCACCAGCCCGCGCCCGGCGCGCACCAGCAAGGGGTCACCGGTGGTTTCACGCAGGCGTGCCAGCGCGCGGCTCATGGCCGAAGGGCTCAGGCGCAGGCGCCTGGCGGCAGCGGCGACACTGCCCTCGCTAAGCAACGTATCCAGGGTAATGAGCAAATTCAGGTCGGGCATACGTGTTCCTTATCAGGCGTTTGATGCAGGTATTAGCTGCAACCCATGCGTCTTCCGCCATATTAGGCCACGCCGTAGAGTTGTGTCAGTTGCCTTCACTCAAGGAATCGTCCATGCACAACTCTTCACGCGCCGCGCTCGTCAGTCTGTCGCTATCCATGTTGCTGGCCGCTTTGGGCACCAGCATCGCCAATGTCGGCCTGCCCAGCCTGGCCCAGGCATTTGATGCATCCTTTCATGCCGTGCAGTGGGTGGTGCTCGCCTACCTGCTGGCGATCACGGCGGTGATTGTCGGCGCCGGCCGCCTGGGCGATCGTTGGGGGCGCCGACGCGTATTGCTCGCCGGCTTGCTGCTGTTCGCCGTGGCGTGTGCACTGTGCGCGGCAGCACCTTCGCTTAAATGGCTGATTGCCGCGCGCGCCCTGCAAGGCCTGGGGGCGGCGAGCATGATGGCGATGACCCTCGGGATGGTGGGCGACACGGTCACCAAGGCGCGTACCGGGCAGGTGATGGGTTTGCTCGGAACGATGTCAGCAGTCGGCACCGCCATGGGCCCCAGTGTCGGCGGGGTGTTGCTGAGCCTGTGGGGCTGGCGCGCGTTGTTCGCGGTCGGCGTACCGTTGGGCCTGTTGGCCGCCGCCCTCGCCTTTTATTACTTACCGGCAGACCGCCAGGCCAGCGCCCGCGCCCGCGAATCGGCAGGTGCTTTCTGGCAGCCTTTGCAAGACCCGACGCTGCGTGCCGGGTTGGCGATGAGCGCGCTGGTGGCGGCAGTGATCATGGCCACATTCGTGGTCGGGCCGTTTTACCTCTCCCGTGGCCTGGGGCTCGACCCCGCCTGGATGGGCCTGGCCATGGCCGTCGGCCCCTGTGTTGCGGCGCTGACCGGTGTGCCGGCGGGCCGCCTCACCGATCGCCTGGGCAGCCATCACATGACCCTCGCGGGCTTGGGGGTGATGGCCCTGGGTGCCCTGTCGCTTTCGTTGACGGCGGGACTGCTCGCTTACCTCGGCGCCCTGATCCTGCTGACGACGGGCTATAGCCTGTTTCAAGCCGCCAATAACACCGCGGTGATGAGCGATGTCGCGCCGACACGCCGAGGAACCGTCTCTGGCCTGCTGAACCTGTCGCGCAACCTGGGACTGATTTTCGGTGCCTGGGCCCTGGGCGCGGTATTTGCCTGGGCCAGCCCCGATGTGGCCCACGCAGCGCCACCCAGTGTTGCCAATGGCTTGCATGTGACCTTCGCCATGGCGTTGGTCCTGATCGTCACCGCCAGCACGTTTGCCTGGGGCCGCAACCGCGCCACGATCTGCCCGCAGAACACCCGCTGAGGCAAAAAAACAAAAAAGGCGTTGCCCCAAACCGGGTTACTTCGCGCATCATGGGCACTTTCAAGCTCAAGGGTAACGTCCATGCGCGTGCTGTCATTGATGATGGGTCTGACGACGCTGGCCGCCAATGTGGTGTTCTGCGCCAGCGCGATGGCGAATGAAGAAAGTCAGTTAGTGCAACAGATCAACGAATACCGCAGCCACGTACAACGCTGCGGCAACCAGGGTTCCCAGGAACTGCCACCGCTGGCCAGCGACACCCGACTGGTGCTGCCGGCCACCAATGTCGGCGACTTGCAGCAGGCGCTCGCGCGGGCCGCGTACCCGATGGTGAATGTGCAGGCCATCAGCCTCTCCGGCCCCAAAGACGCCGAGGCGGCGATGAAGGCCGTGCGCGAAAGCTTCTGCCGCGTGGTACTGGACCCGCAATTTGTCGATATTGGCGTGAGCAACAGCGGCCAGGACTGGCGCATCGTGCTGGCGCGCCCGCTGCTCACCAGCGGCCTTGGCGACTGGCAGACCGAGGGCAAAAAACTTCTCGATCTGGTCAACACCGCCCGTCAACAACCACGCCAATGCGGCACCCAGGCGTTTAGCGCGACCACGCCGCTGTCGTGGAATGACGACTTGGCCAGCGCCGCCAACAGCCATTCGCGCAACATGGCTAATGGCAATTTCTTCGACCACCTGGATCATGACGGCCGCACGCCTGGCGATCGTGCGGAACTGGCCGGGTACATCGCAAAAAACATCGGCGAAAACATCGCCGCCGGCCTCGACAACCCGCGCAAGGTCGTGGACGGCTGGCTCGCCAGCCCCGGGCATTGCGCCAACCTGATGAACCCGCA
Source organism: Pseudomonas edaphica (assembly GCF_005863185.1). GTDB lineage: Bacteria > Pseudomonadota > Gammaproteobacteria > Pseudomonadales > Pseudomonadaceae > Aquipseudomonas > Aquipseudomonas edaphica. The sequence continues at coordinate 7,901 of NZ_VBVZ01000073.1, read as the reverse complement.
ATTTCGTGAATTGGGCGCGGCCTACGCCATGGACCCCAAGAGTGATGCCGGCATTTATTGGACGGGGGTTCTCGGCGCGCAATAGGCGTCTTAGGCCCGACTGCAGGCCTATTCATTTGTATAGAACATCAAATTGCTATCACCTGAATAATCGTGCTGAACTGGCAGCATTCATTCCGGTCTGTTGCTTGTTAGCCTGACCGCTTCAGGCCCTCGACAGACCGTGGTAAACAAGGTGTTTTCGCAATGATGAATTGGCTGCAAAGCAGCAGCGAAATGGCTGAGCGGGTTCGCCAGCATGACTGGGCGAACACGCCACTAGGCCCGCTGGAGCAGTGGCCCGACGTGCTCAAGACCACCGTAGCGCTGTGCTTCGCATCGAGCTTTCCCCAGGCGATTGTCTGGGGGCCGCAGTTGATCACACTCTACAACGATGCATTCATTCCGATCCTGGGCACCAAGCCCGACCCGTTGGGGCGCCCGTTCAACGAGGTGTGGCATGAGGTGTGGGCGGATATCAGCCCCATCGCCGATGCCGCCTTCCAAGGCCATGCCACCTACATCGAAAATTTCCCCCTGGTGATTGAACGCGGCCCGACGCGGGAACAGGCGTACTTCACCTTTTGTTATAGCCCGATTCGCGACCCCGAGGGCAAGGTAGTCGGCATTCTCGACACCGTGTCGGAAACCACCACCACAGTATTCCTCGCCCGTCGCCTGGCGGTATTGGAAGCCATCAGCCACACGGTGGCCAATGCGGCAGATGCCGAAACCATTCTGAGCAGCACCACTCAATTGGTCGCCGAACATCTGCAGGTGAGTAACTGCGCCTACGCCGATATGGACGCCGATGAAGACGGCTTCACCATCCGTGACAATTGGACAGCCCCCGGTTCGCCCAGCATTATCGGCTGCTACAGCCTGGCGGCTTTCGGTGAAACGGCCGTCAACTGCCTGCGGGCCGGTGAGCCACTGGTGATCCATGACAACCTGCGCGAGCTGCCACCAGAAGAGTCAGCGTCCTTTCAGGCATTGGGCGTCAGCGCCACGATCTGCATGCCACTCATCAAAAATGGTCGGCTGACGGCCTTGATGGCGGTACACGATAAAGTCCCACGGCTGTGGTCGAGCTACGACCTGGCTTTGCTGCGCGAAGTCACCGAGCGCTCCTGGGCGCATATCGAGCGCGTGCGCGCCGATGCCCATGTGCGTGAAGGGCTGGCAGCCTTTGCCGAACTCAACACTACCCTGGAGCAGCGTGTCGAAGAACGCACCCTGGCGCTGGCCCAGGCCGAAGCCGCTCTGCGCCAGTCGCAGAAACTCGAAGCCATCGGCCAGTTGACGGGCGGCGTGGCCCATGACTTCAACAACCTGCTGACCATCATCCGCTCCTCGGTGGATTTTCTACGCCAGCCGGGGTTGTCCGAAGAGCGCCGCCAACGCTACATGAGCGCGGTGTCCGACACTGTCGAGCGGGCCAGCAAACTCACCAGCCAACTGCTCGCCTTTGCCCGCCGCCAACCGCTGAACCCGGAAGTTTTCGATGTGAGCCTGCGGGTCAAGAACATCGGCGAGATGCTCGAAAGCCTCACCGGTGCGCGTATCCGCGTGCAGTTGGAGTTGCCGCAGCGACCGTGCCATGTGCGCGTCGACTCGAGCCAATTTGAAACCGCCCTGATCAATATCGCGCTCAATGCCCGCGATGCCATGGAAGGTCAAGGCACCCTGACCCTGCGCGTCGCCCACATTGCCAGACTGCCGCGTATCCGTGGCGATGCCGAATCAAACCAGCCTTTTGTGAGCATTGCCTTGGCCGATACCGGCAGCGGCATTGCCGTTGACACCGTCGAGCGCATTTTCGAACCCTTCTTTACCACCAAGGCGGTGGGCAAAGGTACCGGGCTTGGCTTGTCCCAGGTGTTCGGGTTTGCCAAACAGTCCGGTGGCAACGTCGACGTCACCAGCAACCTCGGCCAGGGCAGCGTGTTTACCCTGTATCTACCCGAGGCCGAGCCTGTGGCGGTGCAGGCCTGCCCGGTCCAGGAAGATCAGAGCCCGCTGCCCGCCACTGCGGCGCGCCACATCCTGATAGTCGAAGACAACCTCGAGGTCGGCCGTTTTGCCAACCAGATCCTGCAGGACCTGGGTTACCGCACCACCTGGGCCACCCATGCCGAGCAGGCACTGGCACTGGCCGGCCCGGACGGCATGGCGTTTGACGCGATTTTCTCGGATGTGGTGATGCCAGGCATGACCGGCGTGGCCATGAGCAAACTGCTGCGCCAGCGCCGCCCCGACTTGCCGGTGGTTCTCACGTCAGGCTACAGCGAAGAACTGGCCGACAGCGGTTATGAAGGCTTCGAATTCCTCCCCAAGCCCTACTCCGCCGACCAAGTGGCGCGGGCATTGGCCAGGTCGATGCTCAAGGAGTGAGGCGCTACTGCGCGACGGCCACCTGATTACGCCCCATAGCCTTGGCGCGGTACAGCGCTTTGTCGGCGTTGTTCATCAGGCTGTGCAAGTCCTGATCAAGGCTGCGGGTAGTGGCCACACCGAGGCTGGCGGTCAAGCCCTTCACCGGTTCACAGGTCAGGCCCGAAATCGCCTGGACCAGTTGCTCGGCGATGCCTCGCGCGGTTTCCAGTGAGGTGTTGGGCAGCAACACCGCGAATTCTTCACCACCGAGCCGACCATAAACATCGGCCTGGCGAAACGACGTGCTGATCACCCCGCCAATCTGGCGCAACACCTGGTCGCCGGCCTGATGGCCGTAGGTGTCGTTGATGTCCTTGAAATGGTCCATGTCCATCATCAACGCGCTCAGCGGCTGCTGGTGGTGGTGGCAATGCGCGTACAGCAGGTGGGCCTGTTCGAAAAACGCGCGACGGTTCATCAGCCCGGTGAGCTCGTCGGTCTGGGCAGCACGCGTGGAGATATGGTGAGCACGTTCCATCTGTCGGGTCAGTCGGAAGGCTTTTTCCAGCGCATCCGACAGCTTGCGCGTGGCACTGACCACAAAGGTCGAGAACACCAGCACCGCAATCGCCACACCTACTTGCATCGGCGCCGGCTGGAACAGCAACCACAGGGTGCACGGCAACAGCACCAGCGCCATGGAGCCCAGGGTCATATAGCGATAGGCCGAATAACACGAAACCGCGCTCACTGACATGCCCACGGTAAACAGCATGACCAGCACCTGGGAGACACGATCATCCGTCGACATCACGGCCAGGGCGCCGAGGCCCCAGGTGCCGGCTGACAGCATCAGCGTGACCCAATAGCGGCGTTCCCAGCGCCGGGGCGTGCGCTCGCTGTCGGGGCAGCGAAACCAGTCGGTGAACAGTTTGACGCGCACCAGCGATGTCACCGCCAGCAACCCCAGCCAGACCAGCATGACCTTGTGGTCAAACCGGCCCCAACACAGCCAGCAGAGCATGACAGCGCCCAGGTAGCTGCCGAAAATAGCCGAGAACGATTGGCGAAACAGCTGGTGCAAACGGTCGGTTCGCACCTGCTGTTCGATGAGTTCATCCGGGTCTTGCCCACGCCCAAGGCCGTTCATGAAATGCGCCTGCTTCGACTGCCACGACAAAGGCGCCATTGTGGCACCCTGCCAGTAGTGCGGACAACAGAATCCACCACACTAGAGCCGTTACAGCGCTTGCGGGCGAAGAATCAACACGCCCAAAGGCGGCAGATTCAGCGACAGCGACACCGGCTGCCCATGGCGCGGCTCCTCTTGGGTGAGCACTTCGCCGCCGTTGCCATAATTGGAGCCGGCATAGGTGTCGGCATCACTGTTGATCACCTCGCTCCAGCGCCCGGCAAACGGCACGCCGACCGCGTAGCCCTCACGCGGCACCGGGGTGAAGTTGGCCACCACCAGCACCGGTTTGCCGTCCTTGCTCCAGCGTAGCCAGGCATAGACACTGTTGATCGCATCGTCGCCAATCAACCACTGGAACCCTTGGGGCGCATCGTCCTGCTCATGCAGCGCCGGTTCCTCGCGGTACAGGCGGTTAAGGTCACCGACCAGTTTCTGCACGCCTCGGTGTTCGGGGTATTGCAGCAAGTACCAATCCAACTGCTGATCGTGGTTCCACTCGCGCCATTGGCCGAATTCGCAGCCCATAAACAGCAGCTTCTTGCCGGGGTGCATCCACATAAAGCTCAGATAGGCGCGCAGGTTGGCGAATTTCTGCCAGCGATCGCCGGGCATCTTGTCGATCAGTGAGTGCTTGCCGTGCACCACTTCATCGTGGGAGATCGGCAGGATAAAGCGTTCGGACCACGCATACACCAGGCCGAAACTCAGCTCATTGTGATGATGGGCGCGGTACACCGGGTCTTGCTGGATGTAGTGCAGCGAATCGTGCATCCAGCCCATGTTCCATTTGTAGTTAAAACCCAGGCCGCCCTGCTGCGTGCTCTGGCTGACGCCCGGCCAGGCTGTGGACTCTTCGGCAATCACCAGCGCGCCCGGCGCTTCCAGCGCGACCACATCATTGAGATGGCGCAGGAAGTCGATGGCCTCCAGGTTTTCGCGGCCGCCATGGCGGTTAGGCACCCACTCACCGGCTTTGCGCGAATAATCGCGATACAGCATTGAGGCCACGGCATCTACGCGCAAACCGTCGATGTGGAAGTGCTTGAGCCAATGCAACGCCGAAGCGAGCATAAAGCCGTGCACTTCGGTGCGGCCCAGGTTGTAGATCAGCGTGTCCCAGTCCTGGTGGAAGCCTTCCAGCGGGTTGGCGTATTCGTACAAGGCCGTGCCGTCGAACTGGGCCAGGCCGTGGGTATCGGTGGGGAAATGCGCCGGCACCCAGTCCAGAATCACACCGATGTCGGCCTGGTGCAGGGCGTTGACGAAAAACCCGAAGTCCTCCGGCGAGCCAAAGCGTGCGCTCGGTGCAAACTGCGACAGCGCCTGGTAACCCCAGGAGCCACCGAACGGGTGCTCCATGATCGGCATCAGCTCGATATGGGTAAAGCCCAATTGCTGCACATAAGGAATCAAGCGCTCGGCCAGTTCGCGCCAGCCATATTGGCGCGACACTTCACCGGCCTCGTCGAGTTCACACTGCCAGGAACCGACATGCAGCTCATAAATGGATAATGGCGCCGAGGCCTTTTGCTTGTCGGCACGCGCCTGCATCCACTCATGGTCTTGCCAGTCCACCTGCAACGGCGCGGCGACTTTTGAGGCAGTGTCGGGCGGCAGTTGAGTAGCAAGCGCCATGGGGTCGGCCTTGAGCGGCAGAATCCCATGGGCGCCGAGAATCTCGTACTTGTAGGCCGCGCCCGTTTGCAGACGTGGGATAAAGATCTCCCACACGCCCGACGGATGCCGCAGTCGCATCGGATGGCGGCGGCCATCCCAGATATTGAAGTCACCCACCACCGATACGCGCCGCGCATTCGGCGCCCACACCGCAAAACGCACGCCTTGCACGCCGTCGACGCTGGTGACCTGCGCGCCCAGGCAACTGCTGAGGTCACGGTGATTGCCTTCGGCGAACAGGTACAAATCCATCTCACCCAGCAGCAACTGGCTGAAGCTGTAGGGGTCTTCGGTGATCTGCTCGCCGCCGGCCCACTGGATCTTCAGCAGGTAGCCCTGGCGCGTGGAAAAATGCCCGACAAACAAACCCGGCACCTGGGTCGCGTCCAGGCTGCCGATGGCTTCACCGCTTTCGCGGGCCAACACCTGGACGCTCAAGGCTTCGGGCAGGAACGCGCGGATAAATTGCCCGCCCTGCTCGTCATCGTGCGGCCCCAGGATGGAAAAAGGGTCCGGGTGTTCCGCGCGCACCAGCGCTTCTACATCTTTGGGCGCCGGCATGGCGGTCAACTTCGCTTGCAGCGGTTCTCTCTGTGTAAAACTCATGACGTCTCCCCACCGCGTGCATTATTCGCTTGAGATAGCAGCCCGCTGAGTAAACCGTGCAGCCCTTGCAGGGGCACCGGCAACCAGGTTGGGCGATTTTCTGCTTCGTAAGCCACTTCGTACGCGGCCTTCTCCAGGCTGAACAACGTCAGCGCTGCGTCCTGCCCATTGGCATCCTGCCAGTCATGCGCCAGTGTAGACGTAGCCTGATGATAAGCCTGGATAAATGCCTTGCGCGCTTCACTCAGGTAACGGTCAGTCACACGCTGGCGGGCGGTATCCGCTTGCGGCGAGTGATCCACACCTTGCACATTCAGGGCCATGGCGGCGGCGTAATCAAACGAGCGCAGCACGCCACTTACATCTTTATACGGGCTGTGCTTGCCGCGCCGTTCATGCAGCGGGCGCGCCGGCTCGCCTTCAAAGTCGATCAAATACGCATCGCCCTTGACCACCAGGACCTGCCCCAGGTGCAAGTCACCGTGGACCCGAATGCGCAAACCGCCGGCCGTGGCTTTCGCCAGGGCCTGGACACTGCTGGCCAGCGCTTTTTTATGCCCCAGCATTTCACTGACCAGCGCCTGATCGGCGGGGTTCAACTGGCTTTGATGAAGTTTTAACAACTGCAGCGCGCGGTCGATCTGCGCGCCGACGTCCTTGGCCCAGGCCTGGGTGTCCTTGGCCGTGGTGGTCTCGGGCTTGAAGTCTTGGTTGGTGGTTTGTGCTGCCAGCACCCCGTGCATTTCGCCCAGGCGCTGGCCGAGTAAACCGGCAAAATCCTGCAGTTCACCCAAGGCGTTGTAATGCTGCTCCTGCTCGGAAATCGCTTGGGCCAGCTCGTCGCGAATCGCGCGCTCCAGGTTGTTCTGGGTCCAGCTCCAGGCGTCGCCCTGGTTGCTCAGGTAGCCTTGGGCAATCATCAGCAGGTTGTCCTGCCCCTGGCCATCGCGACGAATCATCGAGCCCAGCAACGGCGAAATATTCGGGTAATCGGCGGCCGTCAGGTAAGCGCTCATTTCCAGCTCCGGGTGCACCCCGGCGCTGACTTTGCGGATCAGCTTGAGCACCAGGCTCTCGCCCACCACCACCGAACTGTTGGACTGCTCGGCCGACAGGTAGCTGGATCACCGCCCGGATAAAGTGTTCCAGGCTAAAGGCATCGGTAACGAGCCCAACCTGACGCCCCCGGCGTACGCGGGCCAGCGCCAGTTGCTGGGGCAAGGCACTGGTGAACTGGTCTTCGGCTAAAAAGCCGAACGGCAATTGATAACGACTGACCTGGCCGCCGCTGGTCACATCGACCTCACTGAGCAGCACCGGATGCTGCGGGTCGCCAAACCGCACGCCGTAGGCAATTTGCACCTGGTCGATGGCCGTGTCTTTACCGGCATACCAGCGCCGCTTGGGCAACCATGCCGGCAGCGAGGTGTGCTCCAGGGTGGTGCGGCACGGCTCGTCGAGTAACTCTTCCATGCGTTGTTTGAGCACCAGCGTGGTGAAATCCGGCATGCTCTGCGCCGGCTCCACATGCCAGCTGGGCATCTGGTGTTCGGCCGCCAGCACAAACCAATAGAAACCGTACGGCGACAAAGTCAGCAGGAAATTCAGCTGGCCGATGGGCGGGAACGCGTTACCGCCGAGCATCTCCACCGGCACCATGCCGGCGAAGGCGGATAAGTCCAGCTCGGCCGCCTGGGCGCTGCGCGACACGTTGGCCACGCACAGAATGGTTTCCGTGCGGCCATCGTCGCCGGTGAACTCACGGGTATACGCCAGGATGCGGCGGTTGCTCGGCGAGAGCATTTTCAGGCTTCCACGCCCGAAGGCCTTGGACTGTTTACGCACCGCCAACATGCGCCGGGTCCAGTTGAGCAGCGAATGCGGGTCCTGGGCCTGGGTTTCGACGTTGACCGACAGGTAGCCATATTGCGGGTCCATGATCGGCGGCAACACCAGGCTGGCCGGGTCGGCGCGCGAGAAGCCGCCGTTACGGTCGATGGACCATTGC
>NZ_VBVZ01000739.1 GCF_005863185.1 Pseudomonas edaphica | reverse complement strand
CTGCCGCCTGCGCCACCCAAGGCTGCGCCGATGGTGGAACCTGTGTTGCCGCCCAACTGCTGGCCGACAACCGAACCTAGAACCCCGCCCAATGCGCCGCCCACACCGGCTTCGGTGGTGCCACCGGCCATGGCTGCGCCACTGACCAGGCCAAGGGACAACAAGAGAATCGAGGAGAACTTCATAGAGAGACCTCAAGAGGATGACGGCGCGATCCTGAGGTTGTATCGAGGCGCTGACAATCGAAAACCGACCGGCGGTAGAGGTTGTATACAATTCGCTAAGTTGCTGTTTTGTATAGGGAACTTAAGTCGATTTTGTGAGTCTTTAGCTACTTCGGAAGGGCCGCTTTTATGCAAAAGCGGCCTTTTTTTGTGCCTGAGTAAAACTGCCGGCATTGTTCTCTTGTGGCGAGGGAGCAAGCTCGCGCTGGGTTGCGCAGCGACCCCAACATTATTACGGTCGCTACGCACCCGAGCGGGAGCAAGCTCCTTCGCCACGATGGGCTCTGCTTAGGCTGAACGGGCCATGATCAAGCCACTGTCGCTCGCCGCTTCCAGGCAAATCGCGACGAACTTCGACGTCGGCGTATGGCTGCCATCCCCGGTGCTTTCCAGCGGCACCAGCGGGTTCACTTCCGGGTAGTACGCCGCCGCCTGGCCCGCCGGAATATCAAACGCCAGCAAGGTAAAGCCCTTCACGCGGCGCTCGCGGCCATCTTCCCACAGCGACACAATGTCAGCCTTCTGACCCGGCTTGAAGCCCAGGCGGATGATGTCGGCTTCGTTGACGAACAGCACGTCACGCTGGCCTTTGACCCCACGGTAGCGGTCGTCCAGGCCATAAATGGTGGTGTTGTACTGATCGTGGGAACGCATCGATTGCATGATCAGGTCCGGCACCCGCCCTGTGGCGTGGGTGCGTTCGTGGATCAGGTCTTTGGGCAGCACGTTCGGGCGGAAATTGGCGCGGCCCGACGGCGTGTTCCAGCGGCGTGCACCGGCGGAGTTGCCCAGGTAGAAACCGCCTGGGTGTTTGATGCGTTCGTTGAAGTCCTTGAAGCCTGGGATGGTATCGGCGATCAAGTCGCGGATGCGCCCGTAGTCGGCCACCAGCCAGTTCCAGTCCACCGGCTTGCTGCCCAACGTGGCGGCGGCAATCCCGGCCAGAATCGCCGGCTCGGACTTCATCAGCTTCGACAGCGGCTGCAACTGGCCATTGGAGCCGTGCACCATGCTGAACGAGTCTTCCACTGTCACCGCTTGCGGGCCGTCGGCCTGGATATCGATGTCGGTACGGCCCAGGCACGGCAGGATCAGCGCGTCTTTGCCGTGCATCAGGTGGCTGCGGTTGAGTTTGGTGCTGATCTGCACTGTCAGGTCGCAACTGCGCAGGGCTTCAAAGGTGCGCGGGCTGTCTGGCGTGGCTTGGGCGAAGTTGCCGCCCAGGCCGATAAACACCTTGGAGCGGCCTTCGAGCATGGCGTGGATCGCTTCGACCACGTTGTGGCCATTGGTACGCGGCACCTGGAACTGGAAGCGGCGCTCCAGCGAATCCAAAAACGCCACCGGCGGGCGTTCGTTGATGCCCATGGTGCGGTCGCCCTGCACGTTACTGTGGCCGCGCACCGGGCTCAGCCCAGCGCCTGGGCGGCCGATGTTGCCGCGCAGCAGCATCAGGTTGGCGATTTCCTGGATGGTCGGCACCGAATGGCGATGCTGGGTAATGCCCATCGCCCAGCACATGATCACGTTTTTGCCTTTGGCGTACATGCGCGCCGCTTGCTCGATCTCGACCAGGGTGAGGCCGGACTGCGCGACGATTTCATCCCATGGGGTGTCGTCGATCTGGCCCAGGTACTCCAGCACGTTGACGCTGTGTTCATTGAGGAAGTCGTGGTCGAACACCGCCTCTTTGCCTTCGGCCTGGGCCTGGCGTTCCCACAGCAGCAGGAACTTGGCCATGCCGCGCAGGATGGCCATGTCGCCACCCAGTGCCGGGCGGAAGTACGCGGTGTTGGTCGGTTTGTCGCCGTTGGTGAGCATTTCCAGCGGGTGTTGTGGGTGCTGGAAGCGTTCCAGGCCACGCTCTTTGAGCGGGTTGATGCACACCACCTGGGCGCCACGTTTTACCGCTTCGCGCAGCGGCTCAAGCATGCGCGGGTGGTTGGTGCCGGGGTTCTGGCCCCAGACGAAAATCGCATCGGCATGTTCGAAGTCATCAAAGGTCACGGTGCCTTTGCCTACGCCCACGCTTTGCGCCAGGGCGACGCCGCTGGCTTCGTGGCACATGTTCGAGCAGTCCGGGAAATTGTTGGTGCCGTAGGCGCGCACAAACAGCTGGTACAGGTACGCTGCTTCGTTGCTGGCCCGGCCCGAGGTGTAGAACTCGGCCATGTCCGGGCTTGGCAGGGCGTTGAGGTGCTTGCCGATCAGGTCAAAGGCGGCGTCCCAGCTGATGGCTTTATAGCGATCTGTCTCGGCGTCGTAGCGCATCGGCTCGGTCAGGCGGCCCTGGTATTCCAGCCAGTAGTCACTCTGCTCCAGCAGTGCAGTCACGCTGTGCTTGGCGAAGAAGGCCGCGTCCACACGGCGCTTGGTGGCTTCCCAGTTGACCGCCTTGGCGCCGTTCTCGCAGAACTTGACCATGCCGCTTTCCGGCGAGTCGCCCCAGGCGCAGCCAGGGCAGTCGAAACCGCCGTTCTGGTTGGTCTTGAGCATCATGCGCAGGTTTTTCATGGCGTTGTCGCTGGTCAGCCAGGCCTGCGCAACGCTGATC
>NZ_VBVZ01000738.1 GCF_005863185.1 Pseudomonas edaphica | reverse complement strand
GTCCAGTACGTTGCAGAATTGCGGGTTGGTTGCAGCGTTGTTAACCAGGATATCCAGGCGCCCAAACTGTTCGCGGATACCGGCGAACACTTGGGTAATCTGCTCCATTTCGCCGATATGACAGGCCACGGCGGTGGCTTTGCCGCCCGCGGCGATGATCGCGTCGGCCACGTGCTGGCAGCCTTCGAGCTTGCGGCTGGAGACGATCACATGGGCGCCTTGCTGGGCCAGGAGCTTGGCGATGGCTTCACCGATGCCACGGCTGGCGCCGGAAACGAAAGCGATCTTGCCGTCGAGGTCGAACAGGTGGGTCTTGGACATGCTGGGTTCCTTGCTCTTGTAGTCAGAGGGCTGATTTAGCGATGACATTCAGGCTCATTTGCTCCAGCAGCTTGTTCATATGGATGAACTGCGCAAAGCGTTTGTCCTGGGTCTGGCCGTGAAAAAAGCGGTAGTAGATCTGCTGCACAATGCCGGCCAGGCGGAACAGGCCGTAGGTGTAGTAGAAGTCGAAATTATCGATCTGGATGCCGGAGCGCTCGGCGTAATAGTCGACGAATTGGCGCCGAGTCAGCATGCCCGGCGCGTTACTGGGCTGGCGGCGCATCAGTTGCACGGGCGCAGGGTCAGCGGCTTCGATCCAGTAGGCGAGGGTGTTGCCCAAGTCCATCAGCGGGTCGCCCAACGTGGTGAGTTCCCAGTCCAGCACGCCGATGATCTGCATCGGGTTGTGCGGGTCGAGGATCACGTTGTCGAAGCGATAGTCGTTGTGCACGATGCTGGAAGTCGGGTGGTCGGCCGGCATCTTGTCGTTAAGCCACGCGCGTACCTTTTCCCAGCTGGGCGCGTCGGGCGTCAGGGCTTTTTCGTAGCGGTCGCTCCAACCGCGGATCTGGCGTGCTACATAGCCTTCGGGCTTGCCCAGGTCGGCCAGGCCGCAGGCAGCGTAGTCGACCTGGTGCAGCTCGACGAATTTATCGATAAAGCTCTTGCACAGCGCCTCGGTCTTGGCCGCGTCCAGGCCCAGTTCGGCCGGCAGGTCAGAGCGCAGGATGATGCCGTTGACGCGCTCCATCACATAGAACTCGGCGCCGATCACCGACTCGTCAAGGCAGTGCACATAGGCTTTGGGGCAATACGGGAAGCCGTCCTTGAGCTGGTTGAGAATGCGGTATTCGCGGCCCATGTCGTGGGCGGACTTGGCTTTGCGGCCAAATGGCGGGCGGCGCAGCACGAATTCCTGGCCAGGGTATTCCAGCAGGTAAGTCAGGTTGGATGCGCCACCGGGGAACTGGCTGATCTTGACCGTGCCGGCAAGGCCCGGAATATGCGCCTTGAGGTAGGGATCGATGAGGCTGGCATCAAGTTCTTCGCCGGGGCGAATCTGGGTCGATTGGTCGTTAAGCGCCATGCTTATCCCTTCTGCTTATTCTAAAGGCCTTGGACTATTGGCTAATCTAATGCGCACCGCCGTCCAGCGACAAGGTCGGGGCGGCTTAATAGGTTAGCGTGTTGGACGATAATCAGCGGGCCTGATGTGCTCAAATCACCAGCATGGCCCGGCCACCGGGGTTGCACGACAAATTGGCACCGATTTCGACTTTTGCCAGGTCGATGCCCAGGCCGGCGAGCAGGTTGTTGACGATGGGGTCGAGCAGCGGGCCGAGCAGCCCGGCAATCAAGCCGCCCAGGGTGGTGAGCAAGCCGTTGACCACGCCCGTGACCAGGCCCAACACGGCGCCCAACAGGCTGGCCATTTTGGGCGGGTGGTTGATCAGTTGGATGCCGGTGAGTGTTTGCTTGAGGCTGCTGACCGCGTTCGAGCTGGCGAATGCGTAATAGAGCGGTTGCTGGTTGATAGCGGGCGGCTCGGTGTAGGTGTGCGCACGCTGGGTTTTCAACACGTCGCTGTCGATTCGGATGCCCAGGCCGCCCGCCGCAAAGGCCTGCCTGTCGCTACACACGCCGGTGCCGCGCTTGCAGGTTTTGGTGCCGATATCCACCACCGGGTACTCGTCGACCTTGAGTTTTTCTGTGGACGAGTACAGATTCTTGGGGTCAACCTGGCCAATCATCGCGCGCAATGCCGAGGTTTCGCCGAGTACCGACAACGACTTTTTGCCGCTGTCGCAACTGTAGCCAGTGACCATAGCGCTGCCGCCAGCGGCTTCCAGGGCGATGTCGAGGGTGTCGCCGATTTCCAGGCTGGCGACCAGGCAACAATTGGGATCGAGTAAGCCAAACAGGCCGCCCAGCAGGTCACTGAGCGCTTGCACCGTGCCACCCAGCAGGTTATTCACCAGCGTGACGATCGGCAGTTTTACCGAAATCAAAGTGCGCACCTGGGCGGTGCGCACATAAATGGGCTGCTTGGCGATATCCTTGGGGTTGCCGATGCTGGAAACCTGCCCGGGCTCGATCACTTTGGTCGACACGGTCACGCCGAGCAGGCCCAGCACATCCACCGGCAGCTCCACGGCAACTGCGCTGGCCTTGTTCGACAGCTGCACAAAGCCCTGGATCAGGTTGAACAGTTGCAGGTTCACATCCAGCGCACTTTTGTCGGTGCCGTTCTGGATATTGATCAGGTCGCCCAGGTGCAGGATCTGCGTGCCCGGCGCAATCAGCTTGATGGCTTCCAGGTTGTTGATCACCACTTTGACCGCGTCACCGCCCAGCTTGAGCACATCAATGGCCGCCTGGATCAGTTGGCCTACAGTGGCGTCGGTCTTGAGCAGTTGGTCGTAGTTACCGGCGCTGACTTTCAATTGCATGGTCAGA
>NZ_VBVZ01000737.1 GCF_005863185.1 Pseudomonas edaphica | reverse complement strand
GAGATGAACTGTGAGTTAGGCACGATCACAGTTGAGCGATCGGACATCTGGATCTCAGTAGCGCGTACATTGATTCGGCGAATGTCCCCTTCAACCCCCGCCAGACTGACCCAATCGCCGACCTTAACGGGTCGCTCGGTTAACAGAATCAACCCAGAAATGAAGTTTTGCACAATCGCCTGCAAGCCAAAGCCAATGCCCACCGATAACGCACTGACCACCCAGGTCAGGCTTGTTAGATTGATTTGGAGGGTGGACATCACCAATAGCGACAACAAGACAAAGCCGATGTACCCCACCAGTGTCACCAGCGATGAACGCATGCCAGCGTCCATGTTGGTCTCCGGCAGTAACCTCTCACTCAGCCAGCGTTTCAACGTCTGCACAGCAAATAAACCAGCAACGATGGTCACCAGCGCAATGAGGATATCTCGCGGGATAATGTGCAAATTACCCAGCGCTTTACTCGTCTCCCCCAATTGGCCGACGCTCTGGAGCATGTCACTTGGGCTGGCTCCAGCGGGTAGCAGTGCAGCCATGATGGCAGTGAGCAGCAACACGGTACGGCCGACACCAGCAAGCACAGTGCTAGCTTGGGCTTGATGCCGCGGCGATAATCCGAGCGCGTTGGCTAGCGCCAGTCCACTAGGCTGCTTAGGTGAGAGAAGAATTTCGCAAATGTCGCCAAAAAAGGCCATGAGTATAAAAGCAGTGCCCGCCACAACACTGATCCACAGCAGTTTGAGGGTAAGGAAGTACGCCAGGGATAGGTACCCTGTCAGTAGCGTCAGGACAATAGCGACGATCCAAACGCAAGTAACAAAAGGCAAAATACTGGCCAGCCCGCTATGGGGTTTCAACTTGTGCGTTTTGCGTACATAACGTAAACGCAAGAGCGCAGCTGCGAAGATCAACGCCGTGCTGAGCGCCGTCAAGCCATTGAGCGCTACAGTCAATGCCAAACTGGTGCCGGTGACAGTGTTTATTCGTTCTTCGGTGGCCATAACCATAAGCGCCGCCGCGAGAATCGCTGGAAACGGCCCTAGAGCGGAGGCTATCTCATCCGGAATGGCCGCCAGTCGCCAAGAAGGTCGCGGCAACATCAGCAAGGCGCGCCCCAAGCCCGAAATAAACGCACAGAAAGTTGCCACCGTAACGAGGCTGTCCAACAAACGGGCTAACGTGTCGCCTAAAACGACATTGCCTTCCACTCCCCAATGCACCAGTGAGACGGCCCCCATTACCGTCAGGATGGACGACAAACCAATAGCCAACGCGAGTGTACTGCGCCGCAGTCGTCCCTCGGGCAGCCACCTGATCATCGCCCAGGTAAGCACATGTTCAAGCAAACGTCTGCCTACACTCCAGATGACTACAGCCGCTAGTAGAACGCCGAACAAGGCCCAGCGGCGCTCAGCAATAACGGCACTCTGCAGGGCTATAAGGGCCTCATCCTTCAAACTATCGAGCCGCTTGAGATCTTCATCCGTGGGACGAATCAAAATTGACCAAAACGAAGGGGTAAGAGGCGAATTTGCACGCGAGGTGACCTGGGAGTTGAATAGATTGCGTCGCAATTTGACGATCTGTTCAGCGAGTTCCCTGCTCATCTGACCCAGTTGTTTGGCCTCGCGCCCGTTGTCTAGCAAACTATTCTTTCGTTGGGCTAAGGCATCACGCTGGACCTTAATACTAGGTGCTTCCTCAGGCTGCGCTTCGCCCAGCACTTTCAGTTGATCATCAAGCCGTTCGATTTCGACAGAAAGTACCTTAAACAGCGTTTCGGCCTTTTCCTGCACCTGTATAGCGCCTCGTCGAAACTCCGCAAGGGTTTCGTCGCTGGTACTTAGGGGCACGCTCTGACGGATGAGGTCAAGCTGTTGTCCAAGCTCCGTCAAGTCAGCGTCTTCTGGCAGGGAAGACGGCCCCGTCAAACCCATAACAGGCCTTACAGTATCGACCTCACCCGCCCAGGCTGATACGTTAACTACCATGGCGATAATCAATAACGCATGACAGAGCATTTTTTTAAGGATTAGTCGAATCAAATCGCCTCCTCCGCAGTGAAGGCACAGTAGCCCATGCCCAGTAAACACAGTGCGCGACAGTGCCATCATCTTCGAAGATTAAACCATTTCGATTCCATCAGTACTTTAGATGGAGTTACGTTTTTTTATAACTTAACGCGACGCATTGTTTTAACAGATGCTGCGATACTCTGAAACGCGTGCTTTGCTTCTCGTGTAAAGGTGGCAGCCACGAAAACATGAAAAGCCCCGGGATACTCTTCATACACTAACTCCACGCCGGCAAACGTCGCTTTTGCAGAAAACGTCCGTGCATCAATCACAAATATATCGTAATCCCCCTGAAACAGGCTAATGGGCGGCAGCCCTGAAAGATTCGCATATAAAGGGCTCATATGCGCAGAAGATGGATCTTCCAACCCTGCCCACCACTTCCCGCATTCTCGTAATGCATCGACCCTCAACATAATGTCCTTTTCCTCTAACGCATAAGCACGGCTGTCGCTTAGTCCAAGATCCAGCCACGGCGAAAATAGAACAAGTCTGTCAGGCAACACAAGCCCGGCATCACGCCGCCTTATGGCAAGCGTTAATGCAAAATTCCCTCCCGCACTATCACCCGCAACAATAATACGCTCGCCGGGCCACTTCGCTAACACCCTCTCATAAACAGCATCTACTAGTAACATCCCCCTACGCGCGTCATTTTCGGGTGCAAGGGCGTAAAATGGTACGGTTACGCTAAATCCAGTAAC
>NZ_VBVZ01000736.1 GCF_005863185.1 Pseudomonas edaphica | reverse complement strand
GTGTTGCAAACCATCCAGGTGGCCGGCGTGACGACGGGCCTGGTGGTCTCAACGTTCGAAACCACCCAAGAGGGCGTCGACTACGTGCTGTTGGTGGCCACGTACCTGGACAGCAGCTTCCTCACCAGCGTGGCCGATGTGCATTCCCTCGACCTGCGCCTGTACCTGGCCAACCCTACGGGGTTTTCCGAGATATTCTCGACCCAGCGCTTTGAGAATCATCCGTCACGCATTCCCACGAATGTTGAAACGGCGATGCGCGCCACCAAGCAACCGAGCGAGCAGTTCACCAATAACTACAGCGGTTTGTACTGGCCGATCTTCAATGATGGCGGCGAACTGCAAGGCGTGATTTTCAGCGGCCTGTTGCGCCATACCAGCCTGGTGGGGCTGGTGAACCAGAGCAACCTGTTCGTGCTGATCTTCTTGCTGAGTTCGGCGTTGTCGCTGGGCGCCGGTGTCTTGGTGTCACGCCGCCTGACCAAACCGTTGCGCGATTTATCCCAGGGCGTGGACGCAGTGATCTCGGGCAATTACGAGCATCGCGTGCTGGTCAGCGGCGGCGATGAGCTGGCGCAACTGAGCAGCACCTTCAACCACATGACCGAACGCCTGGGCGAGTTGCACCACCTCGAGGCCCAGCTGCGCCGCCGCGACCGGCTGCATGCTTTGGGCGAAGTCGCCATGGGCCTGGCACACGAGATTCGCAACCCGCTGGGCATCATCAAGACCGCCACCCAACTGCTGCATCGTCGCGTCGACCTGCCGGACACCGACAAGCGCCACCTCGAATACGTTATCAGCGAAGTCAGCCGCATCAACGACCTGATCACCGAGTTTCTGGATTTCGCCAAACCCAACCCGCCCCTGCGTGTGCTGCAGGCGGCGCGCCCGGTGGTGGAAGAGATCCTCGGCTTTTGCAGCCCGGAGCTGGCCACCCATAACATCGATGCGCACATCGATGACCAGGCGCCCGGCGCGACGATTTATGCCGATGCCAAGCAACTCAAGCAGGCATGCCTGAACCTGATCCTCAATGCCATTGATGCGATGCCCGAAGGCGGGCGCCTGACCTTGGGCATTCGCAGTGTGGACGGCAATACGGTGATCAGCATTGCTGACACCGGCCAAGGCATTCCGGCCGATATGATCGAGCGGATCTTCACGCCATTCGTCACCACCAAGGCCTCGGGCACGGGCCTGGGGCTGGCTAAAGTCTATTCGATCATGGAAAGTCATGACGGCAGCATCGAATGTGCCAGTGAGAAAGATGCCGGCGCCACCTTCAGCCTGTACATTCCGGCCCATGGTGAAGACGACGGTGACGATGAGGAAGTTCATGACGCATAACGTATTGGTAGTCGACGACGAGCCCAAGCTCTGCGACTTGCTGTCATCGGCCTTGAGCCAGAACGGCATCCAGGTATTTACCGCCGGCAATGGCCTGCACGCGCTCAAGGTGCTGGAGCAGGAAGACATCGACCTGGTGATCAGCGACTGGCGCATGCCAGGCATGGACGGGCCGGCGCTGTTGGCGGAGATAAAAGTGCGCTTTCCGGAGTTGCCGGTGATCGTGATGACCGCCTACAGCACGGTAAAAAACGCCGTGCAGTCGATGCGTAATGGCGCCTATGACTACATTGCCAAGCCGTTCGATATCGACGAGCTGGACATCACCGTGGCCAAGGCCCTGCAGTTTCGCGACATCATGCGCGACAACGCACGCCTGCGCGCCGAGCTGGATCACCATGCGCAGTTCGACAGCCTGGTGGGCGACAGCCCGGCGTTTCGCCAGGTGCTGCACGCGGTCGATTCGGTACGCGACAGCAACGCCACCATCCTGCTGACTGGCGAAAGCGGTACCGGCAAGGAAATGGTCGCCCGCGCGATTCACAAACATGGCAGCCGCGCCGACAAGCCGTTCGTGGCGGTCAACTGCGCGGCCATCCCCGAAGGCTTGCTGGAAAGCGAGATGTTTGGCCATCGCAAAGGCGCCTTTACCGGTGCCGTGGCCGATCGGGTAGGGCGCTTTATGCAGGCTGACCAAGGCACTTTGTTTCTGGATGAAGTGGGCGACATGCCGTTGGCGTTGCAGGCCAAGATCCTGCGGGCCTTGCAGGAGCGGGTGATCGAGCCGGTGGGCGACTCGCGCGAGCGCAAGGTGGATGTGCGCGTGATCGCCGCCACGAACAAGAACCTGCTGGATGCGGTGGCCAATAAAGAATTTCGCGAAGACCTGTATTACCGCCTCAATGTATTCCCGATCCCGTTGCCGGCCTTGCGCGAGCGCGCCGAAGACATCGTGCCCCTGGCCCGGCACTTCGCCCAGACCCTGAGCGCTACCGCGGGCAAACGCATCACCGGCTTCAGCCCCGAGGCATTGCAGGCGATGGCGGCTTACCACTGGCCGGGCAATATTCGTGAGCTGCAGAACTGCGTGGAGCGGGCGACCATCGTGGCGGCTTCGCCGGTGATTGAAGACATTGACTTGCCGGCTTATCTGTTTGCGTCCAAACCTGCCGAGGACGGCGTTACGGCGCTGCTCGGTGACACACCGGGCGTGCCTGCCGACCTGGATGCGGCGCTGGCTGAGGTCGAGAAAACCTACATCATGGCGGCGTTGAACGAGAGCAACGGCGTGCAGGCTGCGGCAGCGGCGAAGATCGGGATTTCCGAGAGGAGTTTTTGGTATCGGCTGAAGAAGCTGGGGATTCAGGTCGAGAAGATCATCCGCTGATCTATCAGGCTCACCATGAACCCCAATGTGGGAGCTGGCTTGCCTGCGATGGCGG
>NZ_VBVZ01000735.1 GCF_005863185.1 Pseudomonas edaphica | reverse complement strand
GGAATAAACCAGGTGGTGCGCAGGCCGTAGCGTTCGAACAGTTTGAGCAGGCGCGGCGCACCAATTTCACCTGCGAACAAGCCGCGCGAGATGTCGTCCGGCGAGTCTTCACCGCCGTAGGAGCCGAGCCAGCCGGCGACGGCGTCTACGTCGACGCCAAATGCACAGAGAATGTCTTTAGCCATGGTATGTCTCCTTAAAAATTCAGGGTGGTTTCGACCGACAGTGCGGCCCTGAGCAGACGTGCGTCTTCGCCGCTTGGGGCGCTGAGCAGCAGGCCGGTGGGTAAACCCAGGGCATCACGGCCGCTGGGCAGGCTGACGCCAGGCATGTCGAGCAAACTGCCGGGCATGGTCAGGCGCAGGGTGGCGAGGTTGGTTTTGACGAACAGCTCGTCATCGGCTTGCAGCGGTGCAAGGGCCGGGGCGACATGGGCGACGGTCGGGGTAATGAGAACGGCACCGTCGAGTTCATCGACCAGTTGGAGTTGCAAGCGGCGACGCGCGTCGATCAGGTGCAGTAATTGGCTGGCAGGCAATTCACGCGCGGCCTCCAGGCGGCGACGTACACGCGGGTCGAGTTGCTCGGCATCGCGACTGTCCAACAAGTTTTCGTGCAGGGCGAAGGCTTCGAATGAGCCGAGCCAGCCGTCCTGCTTGATCAGGTTGAGGGTGGCCTGGAAGGTGGCTGACGCGCGCACCTCGATCAGCGCACCGGCAGCCTTGAGCTGGTCCACCGCGCGCAGCAGGTTATTGCGCACGGCGGGCTCGATGTCTTCCAACGTGCCCTGCTCAAGGACGAAGTGCTGGCCCTTGAGGCTACGGGCGACGTGCTGTTGCGTGCGGCCGTTGAGCAGGTCGTCGATGGCCAGCGCATCGCGCACGCTGCGGGTCAGCGGGCCGAGGCTGTCGAGGGTGTGCGCCAGCGGGAATACACCGTCACGGCTGTAGCGCCGACAGCTGCTGCGGTAGCCCACCACACCATTGAGCGCTGCGGGGATGCGGATCGAGCCGGCGGTGTCGGTGCCCATGGCGATGGGCACGATCCCCGCCGCCACAGCGACCGCCGAGCCCGACGACGAGCCGCCGGGAATGCGCGGTTGATCGCTGCCATTGGGGTTATGGGGCGTGCCGAAATGCGGGTTCAGGCCCAGGCCGGAATACGCCAGTTCACTGAGATTGGTCTTGCCCAGGCTGACCATTCCGGCGCGGCACAACAGCCCGACACTGGGCGCATCGACCAAGGCCGGCGCAGCCTTGCGGCGATAGGCGGCGCCTGCGGTGGTGATGCTGCCGGCCACGTCGAACAGATCTTTCCAGGCCAGTGGCACGCCATCGAATGCGCTCAAAGGCTGCCCGGCACGCCAGCGCGCGGCGGCAGCCTCGGCCTCACGGCGTGCGCGCTCGGCGGTCAGGGAGATAAAGACACTGGGCGCCATGCTCGCGTGGACGAGTGCCTGCTCCAGTGCCTGCACCGGGTCGTTGCGACCGCTGGCGAACGCTTGGGCCATTGAGGTGGCGTCTGACATCAAGATGACCCTCACAAAACGTACATATTAATAAAATGTACGTTTTACAAAGGCAGATTTCGTGCCAGTCTCTTTGGACGTGTTGTGGTGTTCCTAAGCCATAACGTCAACACCAGCGGGATAGATGGTTTTGCAGGCTGCAAAAAATATCGGCGCACGTGCATGGCCTGGCCCGAATTGAAATAATGTATCTTTTATTAATAAATACATTTTGGTGCAAAAAGTAACGTTTCTCTCTTGGCGGCCCCAAAAAAGTGCCACCGCTGTAGCGCAGAGTGACAGGTGCATCTATGAGAGAATCCCCGACCAATTTCCTACACGCCCAAGAGAACACGATGAAAGCAGTGTCCGCCTCGGCCTCCCGTTACGCGATGATTCACCAACTGTTGCGTGATGCGATCGTTAACGGCACTGCGCGCCACGGGCTGGTGTTGCTGGAAGCGCCGCTGGCCGAGCTGTTCGGCACCAGCCGCGTTCCAGTCCGCAAGGCTTTGGACCTGCTGCATGACGAGGGCTTGATCTGCCGTTTCAGTGGCCGAGGTTACTTGATCAACCCCAAAGGCCTGGTCATGGAGCCGCTGCGCTTGCCCCTGAGCCATGCGCACCTGGGCCTTGATGGCGAAGCTGAGTTGGTGGATACGCGGCCGCTGGGTGAGCGGATCGTCGAGGAAATCGGCGCGGCGCTGTCCACATGTATCGCTTTTGGCCACTACCGCCTGGACGAGCAAGCCGCCGCTGACCACTACAGCGTCAGCCGCGCGGTGGTGCGTGAAGCGCTGATGCGCCTGCGCGACCGTGGCCTGGTGGAAAAAGAACCCTACTCCCAGTGGCTGGCCGGGCCGTTGACCGCGCGGGAAGTCACCGAAGACTACGAACTACGCGCCTGCCTGGAACCCGAAGCGCTGCGCCAGAGTGCGCCAAACCTGGACCGCGAGATGCTCGAAGCGATGTTGCAGCGCGTGCTGGATGCCCAGCAAAGCCCACACTGCAGCCTGGAAACCATCGAACAGATCGAAGAGGACTTGCACCAACGCTGCCTGGCCGGCCTGCAAAACCGCAAGATCGCCGCGCTGATCCGCCAAGGCCAGAGCCCGATGATCATCAGTCGTATTTTTTACCGTTTACTGGGAATCGGCGCAGATCCCGCCATGCTCGCCGAACATCGCTTGATTCTGGAGTTGTTGCTGCATGGGGCATTTGATGCGGCGGCGCTGAATTTGCGCGAGCATTTGCAGCGGGCGCGGCAGCGTATGTTGCAGCGCCTGAAGG
>NZ_VBVZ01000734.1 GCF_005863185.1 Pseudomonas edaphica | reverse complement strand
ACTTCGTCCTGCTGGCCGATCATCTCGACCTTGCCCAGCCCCGGCACCGAACGAATTTCGGCGCGCACCTGCTCCACATAGTCACGCAGTTGGCGCATCGACAGGCCGTCGCCGGTAAAGGCGTAGACCGAGCCGAACACATCACCGAACTCATCGTTGAACGACGGCCCCTGCAAACCCTGGGGGAAGGTGCCGCGAATATCGTCGATCTTCTTGCGCACCTGGTACCAGATCTCCGGGATGGCCTTGGCGCTGGTGGTGTCCTTGAGGAAGACGAATACCGTGGATTCACCCGGCCGCGTGTAGCTCTTCACGTAGTCAAGGGAGTCGAGTTCTTCGAGTTTTTTCTCGATGCGGTCGGTGACCTGCTTGAGGGTTTCTTCCTGGGTCGCGCCCGGCCAGCGGGTCTGGATCACCATGGTCTTGATGGTGAACGACGGGTCTTCCTCGCGGCCCAGGTTCATGTAGGAGAACACGCCCATCAGCAGCGCGACGAACATCAAGTACCAGACGAAGGACTGATGCTTAAGGGCCCAGTCGGATAAGTTGAAGCTCCCTTTCATCGCGGGCTGTCCTCGTCGATTTTGACTTTTTGCCCGGGTTTCAGGCTGTTCACGCCAGCGGTGACGATGCGTTCGCCGGGTTTGACGCCGCCGTTGAGCAAGGCGCTGTTGGCATCACGGCTGATCACCGTGACGTCACGCGGCTGCACGGTCTGGCTCTGGGTGTCGAGCAACCAGATACGGGTTTTGCCGTCGGCTTCCTGCAAAGCGGTCAGCGGTACTTCGATACGCGGTGCAATGGCCGTGCTCAGGGTCACGCTGATGGCGGTGCCGAGGCGGAACGCAGGTGGCGTCTCGGCCAGGGTCAGGCGCGCGCGGCGGGTGCGCGTGGCGCTTTGGGCCAGGGGTTCGATCTCGCGCACGATGGCGGTGGTGTTGACGCTGGGGTTGAGCTGCCCGGCGACCAGGAACACCACGTCCGGCGGCAGGCGCTCGGCAAGCCCGGCGGGCAGGTCGATCACCGCTTCCTTGATGTCCGGGCGCGCCAGGGTCACCACTTGCTGGCCGGCGCTGACCACTTGTCCGGCCTCGGCATTCCAGGCGGTGACGATCCCGGCGTGGTCGGTGCGCAGTTCGGCGTAGTTGAGTTGGTCTTTAGCCTGGTTGACCGAGGCTTTGGCTTGATCAAGGGTCGCCTGGGTGGTTTTCAAGTCGGTCTGCGCCACATCCAGCTGGGCCTGGGCACCGACGCCGCGATTGAACAGTTCCTGCTGGCGCCGGGCGTTGGCCTGGGCATTGATGAACTGCGCCTGCACGCGGGCCAGGTCGCCTTGGGCGGCGCGCAACTGGTTTTGCTGGTCGGTGGGGTCGAGCACCGCGAGCAAGGCGCCCTTCTCCACTTCGGCGCCGACATCCACGGCGCGGCGGGCGATACGGCCAGGCACGCGGAAACCCAGGTTGCTTTCGTAGCGGGCCTGGATGGTGCCGGCGAAGCGGCCGAGGTTTTCCTGGTCTTCGGACTTCACTTGCATGGACAGCACCGGCCGCACGGGCTCGGGCGGCGTTTCCTCTTTGGAACAAGCGACCAGCAACAGGCTGGCGGCAAGCAATGCCGTCAGGCGCTTCATGGCTGGACTCCTTGCTGGGCGATCTCGACGATCATGCCCGGGTGCAGCAATTGCCCGCCGGCCACCACGACTTTTTCGCCGCCTTTAAGGCCGTCGCCAATGATCACTTTGCCGGTCAGATAGCGCGCTACCGTGACTTTGTGCAGTTGCGCCTTGCCGTCGCCGTCAATCAGCCACACGGCGGGTTCGTTGAGGTCTTTGGTCAGCGCCGACCACGGCAACTCCACACTGGCCTTGGCCGGGCCATTGGCCGTGGCGCTGACCACTGAGCCCAGTTGCATGCCTTTAGGCAGCGATTGCAGGGCGATTTTCACTTGCACGGTGCCGGTATTGGCCGCCACGGCGGGCGTGACTTCGCGCACTTTACCCACGGCCTTGATGCTCGGGTCATCCAGCAGGCTCACGGTGATCGGCGCATCGGGCGGCGGCTCCACCAGCAAGGACTCATAGACGTTGAACACCGCATCGCGCTCGCCATCGGTGGCCAGGCTGAAAATCGGCACGGTGGCCTGCACCACCTGGCCGACTTCGGCCTGGCGTGCAGTGATCACGCCAGGTGCATCGGCGACCAGCGCGGTATAGCCGAGTTGTTCGCGGGCATTGGCCAATTGGGCTTGGGCGGCAGCCAGAGCGCTTTGGCTGCTACGCAGCGCGGCTTGGGCAGCGTCGTATTCGCTGCGGCTGGTGTAGCCCTTGGGCAGGAGCTTTTCCTGGCGTACGAAGGCGGCGGCGGTTTGCTTGACCCGCGCCTGCTCGGCCACGACCTGGGCCTGGGCGGAATCGACGTTGGTCTGCAAGTCTTTGGGGTCAAGTTTGGCCAGCACTTGCTTGGCGGTCACGCGGTCGCCCACATCGACCATGCGCTGGATAATCTTGCCGCCCACGCGAAAGGACAAATCGGTTTGCACGCGGGCCTGGATATCGCCGGTCAGGGTCACGGCGGCGGCAAAATCCGCAGGTTGCACGGCCTGCACAAACACCCGCGAATGTTCCTTGGGTTCGGACTTTTCCTGGCCGCAACCGCTCAGCAGCGTCAGCAGGCCAAATCCGAAAATACAGGTGTAAATACGACCGCCCATGCAGGCTCCTTTTGCGTGACGCGATGTGACAGTGAGTATGCGACTGTGAGCTTAGATCAGGGTTCCTTATCTGCATTGAGCATCCCATACTC
>NZ_VBVZ01000733.1 GCF_005863185.1 Pseudomonas edaphica | reverse complement strand
CAATAGTTGGTCATGCCTTTTTGCAGCAGGTGCTGGTCGTTAACGAAGGCATGCACCGTCAGCAGCTCGACGGATGACACGCCGAGCTGGCGAATATGTTTGAGCACGTCATCTTCCATCAGCCCGGCACAGGTGCCGCGCACCGACTCGCCCACTGACGGGTGACGCATGCTGATGCCACGCAGATGGGTTTCGTAGATGATCGTGCGGTCCCATGGCACCCGTACCGGCTGGTCGTTGCCCCAGGTGTGCGCAGGGTCGATGACCTTGCACTTGGGCACGAAGGGCGCGCTGTCGCGTTCGTCAAAACTGAGGTCGTCGTCCGGGTGGCCGATGGTGTAGCCGAACAGTGCCTCGGACCATTTGAGTTCACCCACCAGCTGTTTGGCATAGGGGTCGATCAGCAATTTGTTGTGGTTGAAGCGGTGACCATTGGCCGGGTCATACGCACCGTACACGCGGTAGCCGTAAATCAGCCCGGGGTGGGCGTCGGGCAGGTAGCCGTGGAAGGTTTCGTCGGTGTATTCGGGCAGTTCGATACGTTCAAGCTCGACCTCGCCGGTATCATCGAACAGGCACAGCTCGACCTTGGTGGCATTGGCTGAGAACAGCGCAAAGTTGACACCCAGGCCATCCCAGGTGGCGCCTAGAGGGAAGGGCAAACCTTCACGAATCCGCGACGGCTCGTTTTGCGGCGTGGCTGGGTTGTTAGCGGGTTTGCTCATTAAATTGCTCCTGCAAGGGTCTTTTTTCGGGCCGAGCGCTACCGTGCCGACGGTTGCTCAGCTGGCGCACTGAAAAGTAAAAAGGGCCTCCTGGCGACAATGTCGGCAGGAGGCGCGTGGGCTGTTAAGGCTTGGGCTTTTTTGGCGCCGCAGGCTTTTTGGCCGCTGGCGGTGCGGGCTTGCTGGCCGCCGGGGCCGGCGGCTTGGCTTTTGGCGCAGGCTTGGGAGCGGTCTTGGGTTTGGCCGCAGCTTTGGGTTTGCTTGGGGTCAGCGCTTCGG
The DNA here is from genome assembly GCF_005863185.1 of Pseudomonas edaphica. Lineage (GTDB taxonomy): Bacteria > Pseudomonadota > Gammaproteobacteria > Pseudomonadales > Pseudomonadaceae > Aquipseudomonas > Aquipseudomonas edaphica. Next base: position 1,803 of record NZ_VBVZ01000733.1, on the reverse strand, counting down.
CTTCGGCTAATTTGCGCGCCATCTCCCAGTGGCGTGCATCTTCACCGTGGGGCTTGCCTTCGGATTCCCAGATCTGATGCGCCAACTCGCGTATGCGTTTGTCTTCAGTACTCATCGCAATACTCCTCACAGAAAATTTTCAGCTTTCTTGATCATCGGGATTGATAAAGACATTGACCGGGAAATCCCCCAGGGCAGCGCTGATCAACAGCTCCTTGTTTGGTGTGACTGCGCCTGTATGAAAAAGTCCCTTCCAGTTTTGTGTTGTGGTGGCGAACGGTAATTTCACCCGCGTATCGCCCCAAACCTGCGCATTGATATGGGGTTGTTCACCGTTTTCCAGCAGGCGATGGGGCCAGCGTGGCACCACCACCAGCAGGTGTTTGCCTTGATACGTGCGGCAAAATGCGACGACGTGATCGGCGTGTTTGCCTACCACTTCCAGCGGCGTGTAGCTGCCGCGTTGGAAGCGTTCGGCGTTGGCCTTGCGCACGGCCAGCACCTGGGCAATCAGCGCCTGTTTGATACGCCCGTCGCGCCAATGGGACAACAGCTCGCCGACGTCCGGCGGTGTGTTCAACGCCTGTTGCCGTGCGTTGAAGTCCACCGGGCGGCGGTTGTCCGGGTCTACCAGGCTGAAGTCCCAGAACTCATCGCCCTGGTACAAATCCGGTACACCCGGCACGGTGATACGAAGCAAGGATTGCGCCAGGCCGTTCAGTGCGCCCGCCGGGGCGATGGCCTGGGCGGCGCTGCCGATGGCCTTGCGTAACGGGGTGCCGGCATCGCTGAGCAATAGGCGTGACAGGAAGGCATCGACCGCCTGTTCATAGGCTTCGTTGGGCGCGCTCCAACTGCTTTGCAACTTGGCTTCGCGCAGGGCTTTTTGCTGCCATTGCCACAGGCGTTGCTGGTAAGACTGCAAGTCTGGGTTGGTTTCCAGCGGCCAACTGCCGAGCAGCACTTGATAAAGGATCAGCTCATCGCCCGCCGACGGGCTGTGTGCATCCTCGCGAAACGGTGCGGCGAGGCGGCGCCAATGCTCGACCTGTTCGACATACCACGGCGCGCATTCACTCAGCACTGCAAGGCGCGCGCGCGTGTCTTCACCGCGCTTGTGGTCGTGGGTGGCGGTGGCCAGCAGGTTGTCGGGGAAGGTCTGCAAACGCTGCTGGTTAGCCGCGTGAAAATCCGCCAACGGCGCACTGAACTGTTCGGTGCTGAAGCCCACATCGTTACGCGACAGCAGCACCGCCGAGCGGTAGAAGGCGGTGTCTTCCACGGCCTTGGCCGCCGCCGGCGACGTGAGCTGCTGGAAGCGCACGCAGGCATGCTTGAGCATCTTGCGTTCACGCCCGACCGGGCGGTTGCGCCACGGCTGGCCGCCCAGCCATTTTTCCAGGTGGTCGAGCACCGGCCAGTCGCCTTCGCCCAAGGTGCTGCGAGCACCGGCCAAGGCTTGCAGGAAAAACACATCATCATGGGCGCTGCGCCCACGGGCACTGATGTAGGTGCGGTACACCGGGAAGTGCACGATCAGCTCCTGCAAGGCACGGCGGATTGCGCCCAGGGTCAGGTCGCGGGTCATCACGTCGTCGCGAGCCACTTGCAGCAGGGCCTGGGCCACACTCTCGAAGTCACCGGCCAGGGAACCGTTGAGAATCTGCTGGCGGGCCAGCCAGGCTTCTTCGATAAACGCGGCGGGCCGTTCACTGTGGCGCGTCCACAGCTGCGCCAACGGCGCAAAGCCTGTTGGGTCGTGCTGCAACAGCGACAGCTGGTTCATGAATTCATAGCCGGTGG
>NZ_VBVZ01000732.1 GCF_005863185.1 Pseudomonas edaphica | reverse complement strand
GTGGTTCGCGTTGACACCGAGGACGCAGGTGGCGATGCGCATCCTGATTCTGCTGGCGGCGTTTGTGCTGATGCGCGATGTGATGACGCCGCTGGGTATGTGGGCGGTGAGTCGCGATGTGCAGATCGCATTCAGTGGCAATGCCTTCGTACTGGCGGCGCTCGGCGGGCTGTCGGTGCTGCTGATCATGCTGCTCTCACGCCTGGCACCCGAGTTGTGGCGGTTGATGCGTTGGTCCATTGGCAACCCGTTGGTTGGCATGGCGGTGGGGGTTGTGGTCGGCTGTTTGATCGGCGTGCCGCTGCGGGTTTACCAAGGCATTGATGCAAGCCAGTTCCACGGCTACTGGGTGTGGTTGCCGGGCATGGTGGTATTGGCCTATGGCGCCAATGCGTTGGAGGAAGTGCTGTTCCGCGGCTTTTTGCAGGGTTACCTGGAGCAACAGGTTTCGCCATTGCGCGCTGCATTGATCAGCGGCGTGGCCTTTGCAGCCTGCCATGGGTTCCTGGCCTTAAGCGTCACCCAACTGGGCTGGCCGGTGTTGCTGTTCACCCTGCTTGAAGGGTTGGCCTGTGCGCTGGTGCGCATGCGTTACGGCGTACTGCCCGCCGCACTCGCCCACGGCACCGCCATCCTGCTGATCGCCGTGCCCTACATGGCCTGACCTGAAACACAACCCTGATCGCCCTGATCGTTCCCACGCTCCGCGTGGGAATGCAACCCTGGACGCTCTGCGTCCGCTCTTGAAGTCGTGACGCGGAGCGTCACAGAATGCGTTCCCACGCGGAGCGTGGGAACGATCAGTGATCCCACATTTTTTACAACGGCGGTGTGCGCGGTGGGATCAGGCGTTTGCTGCCGGTGGCTTCATACGCGCTGGCAAAGCTCAGCAGCGCCGAATCATCGTAAGCCCGGCCGGCAAAGGTCAGGCCGACGGGCATGCCGATATCGGCCATCACGCCCATCGGCACGGTGACGGTGGGCACGCCGAGGTGGCGGATGGCGAGGTTGCCGTTGGCGACCCACACGCCATTGCTCCAGGCGATGTCGGCACTGGCTTCGTTCACGTCGGCATCTGCCGGGCCTACATCGGCCACGGTGGGGAACAGCACCGCATCCAGCCCAAGCGTGTCCATCCAGTCTTCCAGGTCGATGCGCCGGGTTTGCTCCAGGCCGCGCAAGCCGTCCGGCACTGTGCTGATCGCGTTCCACGGCGTGATGCCGCGCTCGGCCATGCGCACGTATTCGTCCATGCCGGCGGCCAGGTCATCCTCACGGTTGGGCAGGGTGCCTGGGTCGTGCGGGAAAATCTTCAGCCCGTCGACATCCGCCAGGCGGTTGAGTGCCGGGTCGTTGTTAGCGCGCAGGAAGTCATCGAAGGCCCAGGCTGACAGTTCCCACAATTCGTCGTGCAGGAATTCCTTGGAAACCAAGCCACGGGTAAACACGGTTGGCGCGCCAGGGCGATCGCCTTCGCAGTTGGACACCAGCGGGAAATCCACCTCGATCACTTCGGCGCCGGCGGCTTGCAGCGCCTTGCGTGCACCTGCCCACAGGTCGATCACGCTGGCGCGGGTGTTGATCTTCTGCCCGGTCGGCCCGCCAATGCCGGGCTTTTCGCTGGTGCCCGCCTCGGGGTCGGCATTGATGTACATGCGCGGCACGCCGAAACGTTTACCGGCGAGGGCTTCGCTGCTTACCGCCAAGTCGGCGTAAGACGCGGGGCGCACCGACGCCACGCTCGGGATCGGCACCCAGGGCTGCAGGCGCCACAGGTCGCCACGGGTGTCGGAGTCTTCGGCGACCACCACATCCAGCACTTCCAGCAGGTCGGCCATGGTGCGTGCATAGGGCACCACCACGTCCATGGTCGGCGTGAGCGGCCAGTTGCCGCGTACCGAAATCACCCCACGGGACGGTGTGTAGGCGCACAAACCATTGTTGGACGCCGGGCCACGCCCGCTCGACCAGGTTTCTTCAGCCACACCAAAGGCGGCGAAGCTTGCCGCCGTGGCGGTACCCGCCCCGTTGGACGAACCGGAGGCAAACGGTGCAGTCAGGTAGTCGGCGTTGTAAGGGCTTTCGGCACGGCCATACACACCCCGCTGCATCCCTCCATTGGCCATCGGCGGCATATTGGTCTTGCCCAGGCAGATGGCGCCGCCCGCTCGCAGGCGTTCGATGGTGAAGGCGTCGCGCTGCGCAACCAGCTTGGCAAAGGCCGGGCTGCCGGATGCGGCCGTAAGGCCCTTGACCAGGTAGCTGTCCTTGGCGGTATAGGGAATGCCGTCCAATGGCCCCAACGTTTCACCCCTGGCCCGGCGCGCATCGGACGCCTCGGCTTCTTTGAGGGCTTCAGGGTTGCGCACCACCACGGCGTTCAGCGCGGTGGCGGTCTGCGGGCCGTCATAGGCATCGATCCGCGCCAGGTAGGCGTTTACCAGTTCAACGGCAGTGGTCTGGCCGGTTTCAAGCGCCGCGCGCAGTTGGGCAATGGAGACTTCGGTAACTTGCATCACGTTTTTTTCGCCGCCTTCAAGTGGGAGGTATGGCGGCAGTCTACGGACAGATATTTCACAAAACCAGCGCGGCATGCTCCGCATAGGCGGCGCGCATGACTTGCCACGTCGGCTCGTCAGCCGGAATCAGATGCTCGATACGCAGCGACGTGAGGGTGATGTCCTGGGGCATGCCGAACGTGGTGAAGGTCGACAGAAAGCTCAGCTCGCCCAGGGGTGAGCGGATGCGCGTCAGCACCAACGGCGGCATGTGCTCGGGCGGTTCGGTGTGGGTGGGCGTCGGCAGCTTCGCCAATA
>NZ_VBVZ01000731.1 GCF_005863185.1 Pseudomonas edaphica | reverse complement strand
AATCGCCGCGCCTGGGTTCTCCCGTGAAAAAGTCCTGGCCACCGTGGTGATGCTGCTGGACGCCACATTGATCCGCGTCGGCAACACCCAATATGCCCGCGACAACAAATCCTACGGGCTGACCACCCTGCGCAACCGCCATGTGGACATCAAGGGCAGCGAAATCCAGTTCCAGTTTCGCGGCAAGAGTGGCGTCGAGCACCAGGTCAGCGTCAAGGACCGGCGCCTGGCCACGGTGGTCAAGCGTTGCCTTGAACTCCCGGGCCAGAATCTGTTTCAGTACCTGGACGAAGACGGCGAGCGCCACACCGTCAGTTCCCACGACGTGAATGCCTATTTGCACAGCCTCACCGGCGCCGATTTTACCGCCAAGGACTACCGCACCTGGGCCGGCACGGCGATGGCCCTGGCGGTGTTGCGCGAATTGGAATGGCAGCCCGAATCCGATGCCAAGCGGCATGTGGTGGCGATGGTCAAGGATGTTGCCAAGCAGTTGGGCAATACGCCAGCAGTGTGCCGCAAGTGCTATATCCACCCGGCGGTGTTGGAGCATTTCAGCCTGGGCGAGCTGTCCAAGCTGCCCAAGCCACGGATGCGCAAAGGCCTTAAAGCCGAAGAAGTCGCGCTGGCGATGTTCCTGGAGCAATTGGCCGCCGACTTGCCCAAGCACGCCTAGCTGAGTTAGCCTGCGGGTCCCTTCTGACTCACGGGATGAGCGCCGACGTGAACAACTAAGCCTTCCAAAATGTATTTGCAACGAGCCGCCTGGCGCGCTTGTTGGCCTGTTCGACATTTTTTTGGAGGTGCTGATGACTGACGTCAAACGCCTGCCCGTATTGGTTTCCCTGCAACACGTGTCGTTCCAGTTCGCCAATGGCGAAACCTTGCTGGACGACCTCACCCTGTCCATTGATTACACACCCACCGGGATTGTCGGCCGTAATGGTCGCGGCAAAAGTATCCTGGCGCGCTTGCTGGCCGGCGTACTTGCGCCCTCTTGCGGTACGCTCGATGGCAAGGCCCGCGTAGCCTACGTCGCACAGAGCCTGACGCTGCAACCGGGAGCAAGCCTTGCGCAGATCACCGGTACTGCCCAGGCATTGGCCGCGCTTGAGCGCATGGCCCGAGGCGAGGCCTGGGCCGGTGACCTTGAGCTGATTGACGATCGCTGGGACCTTGCCGAACGCTTGCGTGCCGCACTTGATGACGCGGGTTTACACGTACTCGGTTTTGAAGCCCCAGCCACTCAACTGAGTGGCGGCCAACTGGCCAGGGTTGTCGTAATCGGTGCGCTATTGGCCGCGCCGGATCTGCTGGTACTGGATGAGCCCACCAACCACCTCGACAGCCATGGGCGCGAGTGGCTGCTGCGGGTTTTGAGCAACTGGCGCGGCGGCTTGGTGGTGGTCAGCCATGATCGACAGCTGCTCAATACCCTGGCGCGTATCGTCGAACTGTCGCCCCTTGGCATGCGTGTGTATGGCGGCAATTACGCTGCCTATCGCCAGCAGCGCGATACCGAACAACACGCTGCCGCCATGGCACTTGAGCATGCTCGCCTGCAACGCAGCCGCGAGCGCAAGCGCCTGCAAAAGGATCACGACAGCCTGCAACGCAATGCCGCACGCTCACGCAAGCATGCCGAAACCGCCAACGTTGATCGCTTTACCAAAGCCCGCTGGAAAGGCGCCGCCACGGAAATCGTCAGCACGGTGCGCAGCGCTCACCACGCCTATAAAAATGAGCTGGATGGGCAGGTGCGCCAAGCCTATGCGCGTGTCGTCGATGAAACCCCCACGTTGCTCGCCCTGCCCGGCTCGGCCTTGCCCAACGGCCGCCACGTACTCACCCTGGAAAATGCCCAACTGCCGTGGCTCGACCCACACCAGCCAGCCACTTACCTGACGCTCAACTTGAACGGCCCGGTACGCGTGGCCGTGCGTGGGCCAAACGGTTGCGGCAAGTCCACGCTGCTCAAGCTGCTGGCCGGCCAATGGCAAGCGGTCAGCGGCGCCTGCACGGTGTCGATACCCGCCGCGTATATCGATCAGCACCTGGCGCTGCTGATGGATGAGCGCTCCATCGTCGAACAACTCAACCTGCTCGACACGCCCCTGGCCGAAGCCGAGCTGCGCACGCGCCTGGCCTTGTTGCAACTGGACGCCCTGCGCGTCACCCAACCCACCGGCCAACTGAGCGGTGGCGAACGCTTGAAAGCCGCCATGGCGATCGCCTTGTGGCGCGATTCCCCGGCGCAACTGCTATTGCTGGACGAGCCCACCAACCATCTGGACCTGGAATCGGTACTGGCCTTTGAGCAGGCGCTGCGCGGGTTTAGCGGGGCCATTGTTGCGGTGTCCCATGACGAGGCGTTCATCCAGGCGATCCGGCCGACCCACCACTTGATCTGGCAGCACACCGGCTGGCGACTGGAAAGTGTCTGAGGTCATTGCATGCACCGCCAAAGCGTCCTACGGTAGTGGCCGAATAATCTCACCGCGGAGCCCGATCCTATGTTGCCTTCGTCCCAAAGGCTTTATGCCAATGCAGCGCTTGCCCATCGCCAACGCTGGCGCGGGCGGGTCGGATTGATGCTGGTGGCCAGCCTGTCGGTGCTGGCGGGCATGACCGATGCGATTGGCTTTATGGCCAGCGGGGATTTTGTTTCATTCATGAGCGGCAACACCACGCGCCTGGCGGTGGCAATCAGCGCCGGTGACCTGGGCCTGACCGGGCGCCTGCTGTTGCTGGTGGCGGTATTTGTGCTGGGCAACGCCTTGGGGGTGGTGGTCAGCCGCTTCAGCCGCCGGCATGCGCT
>NZ_VBVZ01000730.1 GCF_005863185.1 Pseudomonas edaphica | reverse complement strand
CCCACCGGCTGGCCAGCTGCCTGGTTGAGGAGCGTTACCTGCGTGTGGTGCCGCAAGTAGGTTATTTGCTCGGGCCGAAACTGATCGAACTGGGTTTTCAGGCCCGTGACGAACTGCCGCTGGTGACCCTGGCGGTGCCGTACCTGGATGAACTGTCGGCGCTGACTGGCGACACCATCCACTTGGCGATTCGTGAATACGACGATGTGCTCTACCTGCACAAGAACCCCGGCCGCTACGGCCCGGAAATGCGCTCGCGAGTCGGCCATCGCATGCCGCTGGCGCGCACCGGTGTGGGCAAGGCAATGTTGCTGGATGACTCTGTGCAGGAGTGGCAGCGCCTGTATGAAGCCAGCCTGCCCGCCGAGGGCAAGAGCCAGCAATGGCCAGCGCACCCGGAGCAATCCTGGGCGCAGTTCGAGCAGCGCATGCGCGAATACGTGGAGGGTGGGTATGCGTTCGACCTGGAAGACAACGAACCGTCGATCCGTTGTGTGGCGGCACCGGTGCGCGATGCCAGCCGGCGAATCGTCGCCGGCATCAGCATCGCCAGTACCGTGCCCTACATGCCGCTGGAAAAGATGGCCGAGCTGATCCCTGTGATCAAACAGGTCGCAGCGCGGCTGTCAGCGGAGTTGGGCGCTAAGGCCTGATCAGGCCTTCAAGGTCGCCATGTCGATGACAAAGCGGTACTTCACATCGCCGGCGATCATGCGGGTGTAAGCCTCGTTGATCTGGCGGATATCGAGCATTTCAATGTCACAGGTGATGTTGTGCTCGGCGCAGAAATCCAGCACTTCCTGGGTTTCGGCAATGCCGCCGATCAACGAACCGGCCAGCACTTTACGGCCCAGCACCAGCTTGGCAGCGTTCACCGGTGGGTCGACCGGTTCGATCAAGCCAACCAGGATATGCACGCCGTCAAAGCGCAGCACGTCGAGGTAGGGGTTCAGGTCGTGTTGCACCGGAATGGTGTCCAGCAGGAAATCGAAGCTGCCGGCGGCGGCTTTCATCTGCTCGGCATCGGTGGACACGATGACATGGTCGGCACCCTGGCGACGGCCTTCTTCAGCCTTGCTCGCGGAGCGGGTGAACAGCGTAACTTCCGCGCCCATGGCCTTGGCGAACTTGATGCCCATGTGGCCCAGGCCGCCCATGCCCAGCACGCCGACTTTGTCGCCAGCCTTCACGCCGTAGTGCTTGAGTGGCGAGTAGGTGGTGATGCCTGCGCACAGAATCGGCGCGGCGCTGGCCAGGTCGAGCTTGGCCGGGATCTTCACCACAAAGTGCTCGCTGACCACGATGCTGTCGGAGTAGCCGCCCATGGTGTTGCTGCCATCCACCCGGTCCGGGGTGGCGTAGGTCATGGTCGGGCCTTCGAGGCAGTACTGCTCAAGGTCCGCATGGCAAGCGTCGCAGTGGCGGCACGAATCAACCATGCAGCCCACGCCCACCAGGTCGCCGACTTTGTGCGCGGTCACGCTGGCGCCGACGGCGGTGACTTTGCCGACGATCTCGTGGCCCGGCATCAGCGGGTACACGGCGATGCCCCACTCGTTGCGTGCCTGGTGGATGTCGGAGTGGCATACGCCGCAGTACAGAATCTCGATGGCCACATCGTCGGCGCGCGGGCTGCGGCGTTCGAAGGACATGGGGGCGAGGGGAGTGGTGGCCGACTGGGCGGCATAACCGATGGCGGTGTACATGCAGAAACCTCGCAAAAGGATTGACTAGGGAGGCGGCGTATTTTCCGCGCAGGGCCGGGATGCGGCCATGGCGATTGCTCCGAACCTCATGCCTATTCGTCCGGGAGTGCCCTGTGTTTGGATTCATGTGCGCTCAGACCTGCGATGATGCTCTTATCCCTTTTTAACGAAGTTTTTTGCCATGTTGTTGACCCGCCATCTCGATGCCAACGCCACGCTGGTAGCCTTGATTGAGGACCTGACGCCCTGTGACGGTTTCTCCCCGACGTACCTGCCCGGTGTGAAGGTATTGCGCGCCAGTTGCGACGTGGCACGCGGCCCGCAGATCTACGAACCGAGCCTGATGTTTGTGGCCCAGGGCAGCAAAGTCGCCTATCTGGGCCCACGCACACTGGAGTATGGCGCCGGGCACTACCTGATCCAGGCGATGCCGGTGCCGTTCGAATGCGAAACCTTTGCCCTGGCGCCCGACGCGCCGCTGTACGGGGTTACCGTGGGGATTGATCGCGTGGTGCTCGGCGAACTGGTCATGGCCATGGGCATGCAGGCCGGGCCGCCGCCGACGGCGCAGACATTGGAATCCATGAGCTCGGTGATGCTCGATGATGCAATGCGCGGCAGCGTCGAACGGCTATTGCAGTGCCTGCACGATCCGCTGGAAAGCCGGATCATGGGCCCGGCGCGGGTCCGGGAAGTGTTGTTTACCGCGTTACGCGGGCCACAGGCGGATGTGCTGCGTGCCTTGGTGGAACAACAAGGGCAATTCTCACGTATTGCCACCTCGTTGAATCACCTGCATGCCCATTACGCCGAGCCGCTGAACATTGAGACGTTGGCCGGGTATGCGCATATGAGTGCGTCGACCTTTCATGAGCACTTCAAGCGTTGCACGCTGCTGTCGCCGGTGCAGTATTTGAAGCGCTTGCGGTTGTTGAAGGCTCAGCAGTTGCTGCTGGTGGAAGGCTTGGGCGTGGCGCAGGCGGCGCACAACGTGGGGTATCAGAGTACGTCGCAGTTCAGTCGGGAATATAAGCGTTACTTCTTGCGCAACCCGGGTGAAGAGCGGGTCGCCTGACACAACGCGGTCAAAACTGTGGGAGCTGGCTTGCCTGCGAT
>NZ_VBVZ01000072.1 GCF_005863185.1 Pseudomonas edaphica | reverse complement strand
GGTCAGAGCCGCGCACCATATCGCCACCGGCGAAGATTTTCGGGTTGCTGGTCTGGTGCTTGTACTGGCCTTGTTCCGGGGCTACCACGCGGCCCTGGCTGTCGGTCTGGATCTCGAACTGCTCGAACCATGGCGCCGGGCTTGGACGGAAACCGAAGGCGATAACCACGGCATCAGCCGGGATGATTTCTTCGGAACCCGGGATCGGCTCGGGGCTGCGACGGCCACGGGCGTCCGGCTCGCCGAGACGCGTCTCGACCACCTTCACACCTTCAACACGGTCTTCACCGACGATGGCGATCGGCTGGCGGTTGTAGAGGAACTTCACGCCTTCTTCCTTGGCGTTCTTCACCTCTTTGCGCGAACCGGGCATGTTGGCTTCGTCACGACGATAAGCACAGGTCACCGACTTGGCGCCCTGGCGGATCGAGGTGCGGTTGCAGTCCATCGCGGTGTCACCACCGCCCAGTACCACGACCTTCTTGCCTTTCATGTCTACGAAATCTTCCGGCGACTTTTCAAAGCCCAGGTTGCGGTTGACGTTGGCGATCAGGAAGTCGAGCGCGTCATACACGCCCGGCAGGTCCTCACCGGCAAAGCCGCCCTTCATGTAGGTGTAGGTGCCCATGCCCATGAACACGGCGTCGTATTCGGCGAGCAGTTGCTCCATGGTGATGTCTTTGCCGATTTCGGTATTGAGACGGAACTCGATACCCATGCCGGTGAAGACTTCACGACGGTGGCTCAGCACGGTTTTTTCCAGCTTGAACTCGGGAATACCAAAGGTCAGCAGGCCGCCGATTTCCGGGTTCTTGTCGAACACCACCGGGGTCACGCCACCACGCACCAGTACGTCGGCGCAGCCCAGGCCCGCCGGGCCTGCACCGATGATCGCAACGCGCTTGCCGGTCGGCTTGACCTTGGACATGTCCGGGCGCCAACCCATGGCGAACGCGGTGTCGGTGATGTACTTCTCCACCGAACCGATGGTCACCGCGCCGAAGCCGTCGTTAAGGGTGCATGCGCCCTCGCACAGACGGTCCTGGGGACAAACCCTGCCGCAGACTTCCGGCAGGGTGTTGGTCTGGTGCGACAGCTCGGCGGCAGCGAGGATGTTGCCCTCGGCCACCAGCTTGAGCCAGTTGGGAATGAAGTTGTGCACCGGGCACTTCCATTCGCAATACGGGTTACCGCAACCCAGGCAGCGGTGGGCCTGGTCGGCCGAGTGCTGGGGTTTGAAGGGTTCGTAGATTTCCACGAACTCTTTCTTGCGTTGACGCAACAGTTTCTTCTTCGGATCTTTGCGCCCGACATCGATGAACTGGAAGTCGTTATTCAGACGTTCAGCCATGTTAAAACCTCATCAAACTCTTCAGGCGCATATCACTGCGGGTTGGCACGGATGCTGGAAAGCAACGATTTCAGGTTGGCAGCCTTGGGCTTGACCAGCCAGAAACGACGCAGGTAATCATCGAGGTTTTCGGCGAGGTTACGGCCCCATTCGCTGCCGGTCTCCTCGACGTACTCGTCCAGCACGTGCTGCAAGTGGTTCCGGTAGGACTCCATGGCTTCGCCGCTGATCCGCTGGATCTCGACCAACTCGTGGTTGACCTTGTCGACGAAGGTGTTGTCCTGGTCAAGCACGTAGGCGAAACCGCCGGTCATGCCCGAGCCGAAGTTGTAACCGGTCTTGCCCAGTACCGCGACAAAGCCACCGGTCATGTACTCGCAGCAGTGATCGCCAGTGCCTTCCACCACGGTGTGGGCACCGGAGTTACGCACGGCGAAACGCTCACCGGCAGTACCGGCAGCGAACAGCTTGCCACCGGTGGCACCGTACAAGCAGGTGTTGCCGATGATGGCACTGTCCTGAGTCTTGTAGATGCTGCCTTTAGGCGGAACGATCACCAGCTTGCCGCCGGTCATGCCCTTGCCCACGTAGTCGTTGGCGTCACCTTCGAGGTACATGTGCAGGCCGCCGGCGTTCCATACGCCAAAGCTCTGGCCGGCTGTGCCGTTGAAGCGGAAGGTGATCGGCGCTTTCGCCATGCCTTGGTTGCCGTGCTTGCGCGCGATTTCGCCGGAGATGCGTGCGCCGATCGAACGGTCGCAGTTGCAGATATCCAGGGCAAAGTCGCCACCGCTGGCGTCATTGATCGAGGAACTGGCCATTTCGACCATCTTCTCGGCCAGCAGGCCTTTGTCGAACGGCGGGTTGCGGTCCACCTGGCAGAATTGCGGCTTGTCTGCCGGGATGTGATCGCTGCCCAACAGCGGCGTCAGGTCCAGATGGTTCTGCTTGGCGGTCTGGCCTTCGAGGATGTCGAGCAGGTCGGTACGGCCGATCAGCTCTTCCAGCGAACGCACGCCCAGCTTGGCCAGCCACTCACGGGTTTCTTCGGCGACGTAGGTGAAGAAGTTCACCACCATGTCGACGGTGCCGATGTAGTGATCCTTGCGCAGCTTCTCGTTCTGAGTGGCGACGCCGGTGGCGCAGTTGTTCAGGTGGCAGATGCGCAGGTATTTGCAGCCCAGGGCGATCATTGGCGCAGTACCGAAGCCGAAGCTTTCGGCGCCGAGGATCGCGGCCTTGATCACGTCGAGGCCGGTCTTCAGGCCGCCATCGGTCTGCACCCGCACCTTGCCGCGCAGGTCGTTGCCGCGCAGGGTCTGGTGGGTTTCAGCCAGGCCGAGCTCCCACGGTGCGCCAGCGTACTTGATGGAAGTCAGCGGCGAAGCGCCGGTGCCGCCGTCATAGCCGGAGATGGTGATCAGGTCGGCATAGGCCTTGGCCACACCGGCGGCGATAGTGCCCACGCCAGCTTCTGCCACGAGCTTCACCGAGACCAGCGCCTGCGGGTTGACTTGTTTCAAGTCGAAAATCAGCTGCGACAAGTCTTCAATCGAATAGATGTCGTGGTGCGGCGGCGGCGAAATCAGGGTGACGCCCGGCACTGCGTAACGCAGCTTGGCGATCAGACCGTTGACCTTGCCGCCTGGCAGCTGGCCGCCTTCGCCGGGCTTGGCGCCCTGGGCGACTTTGATCTGCAGCACTTCGGCGTTGACCAGGTATTCCGGCGTTACACCGAAACGACCAGTCGCCACTTGCTTGATTTTCGAGCTCTTGATGGTGCCGTAGCGCGCCGGGTCTTCGCCGCCTTCGCCGGAGTTGGAACGCGCACCCAGGCGGTTCATGGCTTCGGCCAGGGCTTCGTGGGCCTCAGGCGACAAGGCGCCCAAAGAGATACCGGCGGAGTCGAAGCGCTTGAGGATCGATTCCAGCGGTTCGATTTCACTGATGGCCAGCGGCGTGTCCAGGGTTTTCACCTTGAACAGGTCACGGATCATAGACACCGGGCGGTTATCCACCAGCGCGGTGTATTCCTTGAACTTGGCGTAGTCGCCCTGCTGCACGGCGGCTTGCAGGGTGTTGACCACATCCGGGTTGTACGCGTGGTATTCGCCACCGTGTACGAACTTGAGCAGGCCGCCTTGCTGGATCGGCTTGCGCGCGCTCCAGGCTTCGGCTGCCAGGGCTTTCTGTTCGGCTTCGATGTCGACGAAACGCGCGCCCTTGATGCGGCTTGGCACGCCACGGAAGCTCAGCTCGCAAACCTCTTCGGACAGGCCGATGGCTTCGAACAGCTGTGCGCCACGGTAAGACGTGACGGTGGAGATGCCCATCTTCGACAGGATCTTCAGCAAGCCCTTGGTGATGCCCTTACGGTAGTTCTTGAACACCTCATAGAGGTCGCCCAGTACTTCACCGGTACGGATCAAATCACCCAGCACTTCGTAAGCCAGGAACGGGTAAACCGCCGAGGCGCCGAAACCGATCAACACTGCGAAGTGATGCGGGTCGCGGGCAGTAGCCGTTTCCACGAGGATGTTGGAGTCGCAACGCAGGCCTTTTTCGGTCAGGCGATGGTGCACCGCGCCGGTGGCCAAGGAGGCGTGGATCGGCAGCTTGCCTGGCGCGATGTGACGGTCGGTCAGCACGATCTGGGTACGACCGGCGCGCACAGCCTCTTCGGCCTGATCGGCGACGTTGCGCACAGCGGCTTCAAGGCCGAGGCTCTCGTCGTAGTTCAGGTCGATGATCTGGCGGTCGAAACCTGGACGCTCCAGGGTCATCAACGAGCGCCATTTGGCCGGGGAAATGACCGGCGAGCTGAGGATCACACGGGAGGCGTGCTCAGGCGATTCCTGGAAGATGTTGCGCTCGGCACCGAGGCACACTTCCAGCGACATCACGATGGCTTCACGCAGCGGGTCGATCGGCGGGTTGGTCACCTGGGCGAACTGCTGGCGGAAATAGTCATACGGCGTGCGCACGCGCTGGGACAGCACCGCCATTGGCGTGTCATCGCCCATGGAGCCGACCGCCTCATAGCCTTGCTCACCGAGCGGGCGCAGCACTTGGTCGCGCTCTTCGAACGTGACCTGGTACATCTTCATGTACTGCTTGAGCTGGTCGACGTCATAGAAAGCCGAACCGTGGTCGTTGTCTTCCATGGTCGCCTGGATGCGCAGGGCGTTCTTGCGCAGCCATTGCTTGTACGGGTGACGCGACTTCAAGCGGTTGTCGATGGCGTCGGTGTCGAGGATCTGCCCGGTTTCGGTGTCCACGGCCAGGATCTGGCCCGGGCCTACACGGCCTTTGGCGATCACGTCTTCAGGCTTGTAGTCCCACACGCCGATTTCCGACGCCAGGGTGATAAAACCGTTGGTGGTAGTCACCCAACGCGCCGGGCGCAGGCCGTTACGGTCGAGCAGGCACACCGCGTAGCGGCCGTCGGTCATCACCACGCCAGCCGGACCGTCCCACGGCTCCATGTGCATCGAGTTGTACTCGTAGAACGCACGCAGGTCCGGGTCCATGGTCTCGACGTTCTGCCACGCAGGCGGAATGATCATGCGCACGCCACGGAACAGGTCAATGCCGCCGGTGACCATCAGTTCGAGCATGTTGTCCATGCTGGAGGAGTCGGAACCCACGCGGTTAACCAGCGGGCCGAGCTCTTCGAGGTCCATCAAATCGTTGGCGAACTTGGTGCGACGGGCCACGGCCCAGTTGCGGTTGCCGGTGATGGTGTTGATCTCGCCGTTGTGGGCGAGAAAGCGGAATGGCTGAGCCAGCGGCCATTTCGGCAGGGTGTTGGTGGAGAAGCGCTGGTGGAACACGCAGATTGCGGTTTGCAGGCGCTCATCGCTCAGGTCTGGATAGAAGGCGGTCAAATCCGCCGGCATCATCAGGCCTTTATAAATGATGGTCTTGTGCGAAAAGCTGCAGATGTAGTGGTCGGTGTCGGCGGCGTTGGACACCGATGAACGACGACGCGAGGTAAACAGCTTGATCGCCATGTCCTGATCGCTGAGGCAATCGCCTGCGATGAACACTTGTTCGATCTGCGGCAGGCGCTCCAGGGCCAGGCGGCCGAGCACGCTGGTGTCGATCGGCACTTTGCGCCAGCCCACCAGTTGCAGGCCCGCAGCCAGGATCTCGCGGTTCATGTTCTCGCGAGCGGCCTCGGCTTTTACCGGGTCCTGATTGAAAAACACCATGCCTACGGCGTACTGCTTGGGCAGGTCGACAGCAAATTGCTCTTTTGCGACAGCGCGCAGGAACTGGTCGGGTTTTTGAATCAGCAAGCCGCAACCGTCACCGGTCTTGCCGTCGGCGTTGATCCCACCGCGGTGGGTCATGCAGGTCAGGGCCTCGATGGCCGTTTGCAAAAGGGTATGACTGGGCTCGCCCTGCATGTGGGCTATCAGGCCGAAACCGCAGTTATCCTTGAATTCATCGGGTTGGTACAGACCTGCTTTCATAGACACTTTCTCACCAGGCTGCCTCTTATATCGAGGCAAATTTCTTTTCAATTCAACCGGTTACCTTCCACGCCGAACGTACGCCGGCTTAGCGGGGGCAAAAGGGAGGTCATTGTACACACCGACACGAACGCTCACAAATTTAGCGACGAAATGTCGCAAATCTATGTCGCATTTATGAAAGGTTTAAAGCGATATGCTGTGCTAGTCAAAACTTTTTTAATTCTGACCGCTACGACTCAAAAGCTACTGTGACGCAGACACCGCAAGGCGCGCGGCCTTGAGGGCAGCACGCACTTGCGGTTTTAATTTTGAGGTGCCGGGAGAGGCGGCCTGGGTAAGGCCGCCGAATCTTCAGCGAGTTGTTGCGAGTTCTTGTTGAACGCTGGCAACAGTGCGAGGCCAAGGTTTACCAGCCTGAACCTTCGCTGGCAAGGCTTTGATAGCGGAATCAGCTGCTGCACGGCTTGGGAAGCTGCCGTAGGTGATCACGTAGAGAGGCTTGCCGTTGAGTACTTTCTTGAAATAACGGTACTGGCCGCCCTGCTCTTTCACGAACGCCTGGGCGTTGGCTTCGGAGCTGGTGCCCAGGATCTGCACGACGAAATTACCGGTTGGCTGGCTGGTGTACCAGCTGCTGCCGGCGGCCGCAGGCGCAGCGGCCTTGGCAACAGCGGCAGGTTTTTCAGCAGGCTTGGCGGCCGGTGCCGGCTTGGCCACTGGCGCAGGCGCGACAGGCTTGGCAACCGGGGCAGGCTTGGCAGTGGCAACGGTCGGCGCTGGCGTCGGCTTGGCAACTGGAGCAGCTGCCGGGCCAGCCGGAACGCCGGCAGGCGGTGCGGTGGTGGTTACGGTTGGCGGCGTGGCGCTGGAGCCTTCCACCGGCACACCGTCGTCACCTTCGGAGATACCACCGGCGGCTTCAGCGAGCGGGCCGCGCATGACTGGCTGGCCGACCATCGGCAGGTTGGTCGGTTGGCCGGAGTTGGCGAATTCGACATTTGGCGTGGGCTTGCCCAGTGGCAACTGCGCCTGTTCGGTTGGCGCGCCGGCGGTGGCGGGTGCCTTGCTGCGACCCGGGATCAACCAGGCAGCAGCGACAGCGACCACGACCACGGCAGAAATCGCCAATACGTGCTTCTTAGGCATAGTAAACCCCATCTTTGGACGCTTAACCGCAGAGCGGCTGGCAATCATGGCTTCGATCAAGGCATCGCGGGCAACCTGGTTGATGGTGCCAGGCCAGCCGCCTGCGCTTTCGTGAATATCAGAGATCTGATTTGCCGTGAAAAGTTCGATACCGGCACCGGCGCCTTCGAGGCGTTGAGCCAGGTATTCGCGGGTTTCTTCCTCTTCGTACGGCTGCAATTCGATGACGTGAAACAGCTCCTGCTCACCGCTGATCTGCTCCAGATCGGCGATCAAGGACGACTCACCAAACAGGAACACATGCGGGCGCCCTTCCGGCGTACCCGCCGCCAGCGCCAGCAGCGCTTCCAGGGCGGATTCGTCGAGCTGCTCGGCATCGTCCACCAGCAAGTAGACTTCCTGGCCGGTGAGGCCCAACTGCACAACCTGCTTGAGGATCGCGTTCGGCTCGGCATTGGCAACGTTCAGCGCCTGGGCCACTTGGCGCAGCACGCCGGCTGCATCACCGGCACCACGGGCCGATACCACCACGCTCTGTACCGATTGCTTGTTGGTGCTGGCAACCAGCGCCTGGCGCAGCAGGGTCTTGCCACTGCCCAACGGGCCGGTCACAACCAACAACAGTTGGCTGTAGCGCGCCAGGTGGTGCAACTGACCGAGCACCGGCTTGCGCTGGGCAGGGAAAAATTTGAAGCCAGGCACCCGTGGAGCAAAAGGGTCGTGGCTTAACTGGTAGTGGCCGAGGAACGCCTCGTCGGCATGCAAACTAGTCATCGGGATCTTATTAACCTTTAAGCTGGGCCAGGGCGCGGTAATCCGCTCCCAGCGTGGCCTGTAAAATCTCTTTCGGATAATCGTCGGTCACTACCGCTTCGCCCATGTGGCGCAGCAGCACCAGTCGCAGGCGACCGTCGATCACTTTCTTGTCGATTGCCATATGTTCGAGGAAATCCGCCTCGGTCATCTCTTCCGGCGGAATAACCGGCAAGCCGGCGCGCTGGAACAGATGGATGCCGCGATCACGCTCCTGGGCGCTGATCCAGCCCAGGCGTTGCGACATTTCCAGTGCCATTACTGTGCCAGCCGCCACGGCTTCCCCGTGCAACCACACACCATAGCCCATGTGCGTTTCGATCGCATGGCCGAAGGTGTGGCCCAGGTTCAGGGTGGCGCGCACACCGGACTCCCGTTCGTCGGCATTCACCACCAGCGCCTTGGCGGCGCATGAACGGGAAATCGCTTCGGTCAGTGCCACCTGGTCCAGGGCACGCAGGGCGTTCATGTGTTCTTCGAGCCAGGTCAGGAACGGCTCGTCACAAATCAGCCCGTACTTGATGACCTCTGCCAGACCGGCCGACAGCTCGCGCGGCGGCAAGGTGTTGAGGGTCGCGGTGTCGATCAGCACGGCTTGTGGTTGATAGAACGCACCCACCATGTTCTTGCCCAGCGGGTGGTTGATGCCGGTCTTGCCGCCCACCGACGAATCGACCTGGGACAACAAGGTGGTCGGCACCTGGATAAAGTCCACGCCGCGCTGGTAGCACGCTGCGGCAAAGCCGGCCATGTCGCCGATCACGCCGCCGCCCAGGGCGACCACCGTGGTACGTCGGTCATGCCGTGCAGTCAGCAGGCCGTCAAAGATCAGTTGCAGGGTTTCCCAGTTCTTGTGGGCCTCGCCATCGGGCAGGATCACCGAAATCACCGAGTAGGCCGCAAGGCTGCGGCTCAGACGCTCAAGATACAGCGGCGCGACCGTTTCATTGGAGATGATCGCCACTTGCCGACCGGCAATATGCGGTGCGAGCAACTCGGGCAGGTCCAACAAACCTTCGCCAATATGGATTGGGTAGCTGCGCTCGCCTAGATCGACCTTAAGTGTCTGCATGTGTCCCCGCGTGAAGAAATATGTACGATCGGCAACGCTCGGATTTTCGTCGCCTGATGGCTCTGCGCCATACTCCGGAGGAGGATGGCGCGCCGCCGAGAATAGCGCATTTCGGGCCTGGCTTTAACGGGGTGGCAACTGCTGCAAACGCTCAAGAATGTCGAGAACCACCATTCGAGGCGGCCGCTCATCGGTTTCGACCACCAGATCGGCGATTTCCCGATACAGCGGATCACGCAGCGTGAGCAGGTCCCGCAAGGTTTTTGCCGGGTCTGCGGTACGCAGCAATGGGCGGTTGCGATCGCGCGCGGTACGCCCCACCTGCTGCTCGACCGATGCATGCAAATAAACCACGCGACCACCGGCATGCAGCGCCCGGCGGTTTTCATCGCGCATCACTGCACCGCCGCCGGTGGCCAATACCACGCCATCGCAGCCGCACAGCTCGGCAATCATCGCCTGCTCGCGGTCGCGAAAGCCCAGTTCGCCTTCCTTATCGAAGATCCATGGGATATTGGCACCCGTGCGCAATTCAATTTCCTTGTCGGAATCTTTGAACGGCAGGCGCAGCTCTTTGGCCAGCAAACGGCCGATGGTGCTTTTTCCAGCCCCCATCGGTCCTACAAGAATCAAATTTCGCACAGAATCAACGACTCACAGCAATCGCCTGGTTATTCATAATACGCGGAGTCAGGAATACCAGCAGCTCGGATTTTTTCTCCGCCAGCACATCGCGCCGGAAAAGGCGGCCAAGATACGGTACATCGCCCAAAAATGGCACTTTATCTACCACTTTGCTTTGCGTATTGGAGAAAACCCCGCCAATGACGATGGTCTCGCCATCCTTGACCCGCACCTTGGCGTTGACTTCGTTTTTCTTGATCGGCGGTACGTCGTTGAGCTTGTTCAGGTAGTCCGGCTCGTCCTTGGTGACCTTGACCTCCATAATCACCCAGCCATCCGGGGTGATTTGCGGGGTCACCTCCAACGACAGCGAGGCCTCCTTGAACGACACCGAGGTGGCGCCACGCGAGCTGGATTCCTGGTAAGGGATCTCGGTGCCCTTGAGGATGCGCGCAGTTTCCTTGTCGGAAGTGACCACCTTGGGCTGTGAGACGATTTCGCCGTTGCCGGTTTTTTCCATGGCCGTCAGTTCCAGGTCGAGCAACAGGTTGTCGGTAATAAAAGCGATGCCCAAGCCAGACGTACCGGCCAGCGAGCCCATATCGACAAACGGCGAGCTGGGCAGATTCTCCGGTGGCTCCGCACCCTCGGCCAACGGCTTGCTGATACCGCCCGCGCCCCAGTTGCCGCGATTGAGCCGCCCGCCCCAGCGCACGCCCAGGCTTTTGTCGTAATCGACATTAGCCTCGACAATCCGCGCCTCGATCATCACTTGGCGTACCGGTACATCCAGCTGCGCCACGATGCGCCGCAGCTCGTCAATTTGCTCGCGGGTCTGGTAGGCGATGATGTTATTGGTGCGATCATCCACCGCCACCGAGCCGCGCTCATCGGTAAAGCCGTCAACGCCTGTCACCGACTGGAACAACTTGGCCAGGTCCGCCGCCTTGGCGTAATTGACCTGCAACAGCTCGCGCCGCAAGGGCGCCAGCTCTTCCATCTGCTTGCGCGACTCCAGCGCCAGCAGCTCGCGGGCCGCCAATTCTTCGGCGGGTGCCACCAGCAAAACGCCGGCCTTCACGCGCTTATCCAAGCCTTTGGTTTGCAGCACCAGATCCAGCGCCTGGTCCCAGGGCACATCCTTGAGCCGCAAAGTGATCGAGCCTTGCACTTCATCACTGGCCACCAGATTAAGCCCGGCCACATCCGCAATTTGCTGCAACACGGCGCGCAATTCGATGTTCTGGAAGTTGAGGGTCAGCGTGTCGCCGTTGTAGGCGCCACTGGGAACCACGCTGCCAGGAGGCGGCAGCTGGATCAGATCGACGCGATTGGGCACAGCAAATGCCATCGGTGCCGTGAACGCTATCCATAGCGCCACACCGAAGGACGAGAAAGTCCTTTTCATTGTTTGATTCCGTTATGAGTTGACGTTTAAAACCAGGGTTCGCGAACGCGCAAGCCATGCGCCCTGTTCGTCCGGGAACAGTTCGACCAGTTCGATGTAGCCGGAATGAATGGCCGTGACCCGGCCATGGTTAGGCCCCAGGTAGTCGCCGACCGCCAGCCGGTGCACGCCAGAAGATGTGCGCAGCAGGGCGAATGTCTGCAGGCCATGGGGCAGTGCTTCGACCGACACTGCATCGATTGAAAGCGTGCCGACCATTTCGAACTGGTCGACAGCCAGGCCTTCCAGTGGGCCGCGCTTGCGCGCCAAGTCCGGCGCAAGAGCGGGTTGGCCCGGCATATGGTCGACCTGCGCCGCAGGCGGCTGGAACGGGTCACGCTGGGACGCTGCCTCATAGACAAAGTGCGCCCCCTGCTCGACAGCCATTCCAGGCTTGCCGCGCGCGGACAGGCCACGGTAAGTCTTGGCCAGCAAATCAAGGCGCAATAACGCCCCTTCAGACCGAAGCACCACATCCTGCACAGTGACGATCCGCGGCAAATCACCCAGGGCAGTCACGAAGCTCGCCAGGTCGTGGTAGGCACCCAACACACCGACTTGTGCCGGCTCCTCGATGTAGTACGGCTGCGTCTGTTCATCCAGTACCGTGACACCTTCGACCACCAAACCGTTGGCCGCCGCCAGCCGCGCCATGTCTTCGAGCAAGCCCGGCATGTCCGATTCGCCGGGCAACTGCCGCAACAGCTCGGCAACCTGCGCCTGGGCTCTCTGGGCCTGATGGGCACGCACCTCAAGATCGGCGGCCAGGCTGGTCTTTTGCGTAAGTTGCTGTTGCAACATCAGCGTCTGCGCTTGCAACCCTTGCAACTGTTCACGTGCCGGAGCCAGCAGCCATCCATCGCCCACCACCCACACCAATCCCCCCAGCGCGCAGCCGAGCAGAAGCTTGGCCGGTAGGGGCCATTTGGCAGCGTTGTGAGAAAGCGTGGAAAAGTCGAGCCTGGGCAGGCTCAAGGCTGGGCCTCGGTGGATTCCCCTTGGCGCACCATCAACTGGAATTCGTTGCCTCCGCCTTGGCCTTGCGCACGCACGTGCTGCAGCCGGGTTGCGTGGGCACCTTCAGAGGCCTCGAGGCGGCGCATCAGTTGAGCGATATCCTGGCTGGACTCGGCACTGCCACTGACACTCACCGTATTGCCCTTGGCAACCACCTCATGCAGGTGCACCCCATCGGGCACGGCACGGGCGAGTTGGTCCAATAGCTGGGCGCCGGCCGAGCGGGATTCGTGCAGGTCCTGTACGACCTTCATTCGCGCGGCCAATTGCTGGCTCTGCTCCTGCAAGTCATCGATGGTCTTGAGGCGCGAGTCCTGGATGGCGACGTCTTTGTTGAGGTGGCTGTTGCGTGTCACTTGCCGGTCGATCGCCTGATCGATGACCTGGTTCGCCAGCCACACCGCCGCGAGTGCCACACCGGCGAACCCCAGCAGAAATATCAGGAAGTATTTGCGCCGCCGTTCTGCCTGCGCCTGGCGCCAAGGCAAAAGATTGATTCGTGTCATCCAGCGAAACTCCTCAGGGCCAGCCCGCAAGCAATTCCCATCCCGTGGGCATCCACGGCCCATTGTGCGCCATCGACTCGATGGCCCGGCATGAAGCTGGCGAAATCCTGACGGCAAGCGCGCTCCAATGCAAACCCTTCGACATCCACCACCCTCGCAACCAGCCCGGCCAGGGCCAAAACCGCTGCGCGGGCCTCGACCTGCTCCTTCAGGCACGCAGCCAGCACCACCTCGACCCGCGCCGAGTCCTTAGCTAAAGGGCCGCGCACCTGAAAATCGATGGCGACGTCATCCAGTGGGTAAGGGATGTACTGGTCGGCTTCCATCTGGATCATCCAGGCCATCTCTTCGTCACTGAGCCCCGCCTCCATGTCGATCACCCGCGTGATGACCGATGGCCCCGATACCGCCACTGCCGCCTGCCGGACGGACGAGTGCAACCGGGACAATGCCTGCTGCAGTGCCTGCCCCACCCCTTCAAGGTCCAACAACGTGCCATCGACGACCGCATTGGCGGGCAGCCCCTGCGCGACGTATGCCTTGACGCTGTAGGCGCCGGCGGTGTGGTCCAGTTCAATCAGCTTGATTCCGGTGTCATTGATGTCGACGCCCAGCAGGGTGTCGGCTTTGCGCCTGAAAAATCCCTTTCTCATAAAACTCCCTAAAACTTTGCCTGTCATACCGCCTGATTGCCGCTGGGAATCGTGCATTCGGTCGACTTGTTTGGCCGCCACGAATGACGCCCCAGGCCGAAAATGCTTTAATGCCCAGCGTTTTTTCCCGCTTTTTCCTGCTGCTCGGGTCGATCCATCGTTTGCCATGCATGCCCCGACGCGTAACCCATTCTTTTCTCTGGAAATCCAAAAGCCTTGATTCGTCTGCTGAAGTTTTTCGGGTACTCCATTGTCGCGATCGTCTGCGGGCTGCTGCTCGTACTCAGCGGGGCCTACCTCTACCTTAGTCCGGGTTTGCCCTCAGTAGAGGCACTCAGAAGTATCCAGTTGCAGATTCCTTTGCGGGTCTACAGCAGCGATGAAAAACTGATCGCGGAGTTCGGCGAAATGCGCCGCACACCGATCCGTTTCGCCGACATTCCACCCAATTTCATCAACGCCCTGCTCTCGGCTGAAGACGATAATTTCGCCAACCACTACGGCGTCGACCCAGGCAGCCTGGTGCGCGCAGCCACCCAGCTGGTAAAAAGCGGACACATTCAATCCGGCGGCAGCACCATCACCATGCAGGTGGCGAAGAACTTTTTCCTCACCAGCGAGCGCAGTTTTTCGCGCAAGGCCACCGAAATCCTGTTGGCGCTGCAGATCGAACGTCAGCTGACCAAGGACGAAATCCTTGAGCTGTACGTCAACAAGATCTACCTGGGCAATCGCGCCTACGGGATCGAAGCCGCTTCGCAGGTGTACTACGGCAAGTCGATTCGTGATGCCAGCCTGGCGCAGATGGCAATGATCGCCGGCCTGCCCAAGGCGCCGTCGCGCTTCAACCCGCTGGCCAACCCGGCGCGCAGCAAGGAGCGTCGCGACTGGATCCTGGGGCGCATGTACAAGCTGGGCAAAATCGACCAGGCCGCCTATGAGAGCGCCGTGGCCGAGCCGCTGAACGCCAGCTACCACGTGCCGACTCCGGAAGTGAATGCGCCGTATATCGCTGAAATGGCACGTGCCGAGATGGTCGGCCGTTATGGCAGCGAGGCCTACACCGAAGGCTTCCGCGTGACCACGACCATTCCAAGCAACCTGCAGGAAATCGCCAATAACTCAGTACGCGACGGTTTGGTGACCTACGACCAGCGCCATGGCTACCGTGGCCCCGAATCGCGCCTGCCGGGCAAGACCCTGAGCGCCTGGACCACCGAGCTGGGTAAACAGCGCCCGATCAGCGGCCTGGAACCCGCCATCGTCACTCAGGTGAAGAAGGATGGCGTGCAAGTGCTCACCCGCAGCGGCGAAGGCCATGTGTCGTGGGACAGCATGAAATGGGCACGCCCGTTCCTGAACACCAACAGCATGGGCCCGATGCCCAAGCAGCCGTCGGACGTGGCGCAAGTCGGTGACTTGATCCGCGTGCAACGCCAGAAAGACGACAG
Organism: Pseudomonas edaphica; assembly: GCF_005863185.1. Lineage (GTDB taxonomy): Bacteria > Pseudomonadota > Gammaproteobacteria > Pseudomonadales > Pseudomonadaceae > Aquipseudomonas > Aquipseudomonas edaphica. The sequence continues at coordinate 1,972 of NZ_VBVZ01000072.1, read as the reverse complement.
CCTGAAATTCAGCCAAGTGCCTGTGGCCCAGGGCGCTCTGGTGTCCCTGGACCCGCAGAACGGTGCGATCCGTGCGCTGGTCGGCGGCTTTGCCTTCGAGCAGAGCAACTACAACCGCGCCACCCAGGCCAAGCGCCAGCCGGGCTCAAGCTTCAAACCGTTTGTCTACAGCGCCGCACTGGACAACGGCTACACCGCCGCCAGCCTGGTCAACGACGCACCGATCGTGTTTGTCGACGAGTACCTGGACAAGGTCTGGCGTCCGAAGAACGACACCAACACCTTCCTCGGCCCAATCCGCATCCGCGAGGCGCTGTACAAGTCGCGTAACCTGGTCTCGATCCGCCTGCTGCAGGCGATGGGCGTGGGCAAGACCATCGACTACATGACGCGTTTCGGTTTCGCCAAGTCGGACCTGCCACCGAACCTGTCCCTGGCGCTGGGCACCGCGACCCTCACACCGATGGAAATTGCTACCGGCTGGAGCACCTTTGCCAACGGCGGCTACAAGATCACGCCGTACCTGATCGACAAGATCGAAAGCCGCAATGGCGACACGCTGTTCACCGCCAACCCGCCACGCGTGCCGGGCGACGTGGTAAACGGTGTGGCTGCACCCGATGGCATTGCAGCACCGAACAACGGCGGCATCACCATTGAGCCGACGCCAGGCGCAGCACCGGCCGCCAATGCCGCCGTGCCCGCCGAGCCACAGGCACCAGCAGTGGCCGAGCGTGTGGTGGATGGTCGTACCACCTACATCCTCAACAGCATTCTGGAAGACGTGATCAAGAAAGGCACCGGCCGCCGCGCCCTGGCCTTGGGTCGCGCGGATATCGCCGGCAAGACCGGTACCACCAACGAGTCCAAGGATGCCTGGTTCTCCGGCTACAACGCCGACTACGTGACCACTGTGTGGACCGGCTACGACCAACCGGAAAGCCTGGGCCGCCGTGAGTTTGGTGGCACCGTCGCACTGCCGATCTGGATGAGCTACATGGGCGCGGCCTTGAAGGACAAGCCGCTGCATACCCAGGCTGAGCCGGAAGGTATTCTCAGCCTGCGGATCGACCCGGTCAGCGGCCGTGCAGCATCACCCAGCACGCCGAATGCGTACTTCGAGCTGTTCAAGAGCGAAGACACGCCGCCGTCGGTCAACGAGCTGGGCAACGGCGTTGCACCGGGCAGCCCGCTGCCGGCGGATGAGGCGGCGCCGATCGATCTCTTCTAATGTGACACAGCTCCACTGTGGGAGCTGGCTTGCCTGCGATGGCGATGTATCAGCCACTGACTCATCCCCTGATACACCGCCATCGCGGGCAAGCCCGGCTCCCACAGGGTTTACCTGGCGCCTGAAGACCGTATTCATCAGCCACAAAAAAAGCCCCGACTCGCAAGAGCCGGGGCTTTTTGTTGGTGCGCTACAACGGCTTAGCCGTTGAACACATCATCCACGCTTTGCAGCGGGCAGCCCGCTGCCGGCGGATTAGGCGGCGCCGATCGATTTGTTCTGATGAGATCAATGGCCGACCCAGCTCCACTGTGGGAGCTGGCTTGCCTGCGATGGCCATAGGCATCTACACAACTTTTGAAGGCCGCCACTTTCTCCTGTGGCGAGCAGGCTTGTCCTGCGTTGGGCCGCGAAGCGGCCCCAAACCCTGACACTGAGTACTTTCAGGAAAATTGCAGTGCCTTTACTGGGGCCGATTCGCAGCCCAACGCCGGCGGTGCGACGATTCGACAAGCCTGCTCGCCACAACAGCCCACCTGCCACAGACTTCGTGCTAACCGGCTGTGTAACCTATGCTGCGATGGCGGTGTATCAGCCACTGATTCACCCCCTGGTACACCGCCATCGCGGGCAAGCCCGGCTCCCACAGGCTTTACCTGGCGCCTGAAGACCGTATTCATCAGCCACAAAAAAAGCCCCGACTCGCAAGAGCCGGGGCTTTTTGTTGGTGCGCTACAACGG